>JAZRNS010000001.1:0-4332 GCA_045648245.1 Faecousia sp.
CTTATTTGAAAGCTGCGTTCTTCGCGGCTGTGATCGGCATGATCATCTCTGGAATCTTAACCCTTGTGCTTCAGAATTACCGGGGTGTTTTCTGGGTGCGGAATAAGAGCATGATATCCTTGGCGCTAAATGCAGCGGGAGCGCTCCTCTTTATCATCAGTTCGCAGCCTTATGCGGCAGCGTTTTTGTTCATTTTCCTGGCAATCAAGGTGATTATGCTTATCAAAAAGCAATGACACGAAGCGTAGCACAGATGTGACGGCCTGTTTCTTGTATTTTTGACCGTCCTTCTTTAGTCTGTAAACAGGCGAAAGCCTAATACAGACAAAGAAGGTTAGAAAATGAAGAAACAGAAATTTTGCATCGCACTTGGTTTGCTTGCAGCATTTGCCCTTTGGACCATTGCCATTCAGTGGATCGATGTGCAGTCAATCGGCCCACGGGGATCAGCCGTCGGCTTTGCTACGCTGAACGGTTTTGTTCACAATCTTACTGGGACTCACATGACCCTGTATGTCATCACGGATTGGTTGGGCTTGGTCCCGGTTGCCTTTGGGTTTGGGTTTGCAGCGCTTGGTCTTGCACAGTGGATCAAAAGAAAATCCATTCTGAAAGTGGATGGCAGCATTCTGATTCTAGGTGGATTCTATATCGTCACCTTGGCAGCATATTTGTTTTTTGAAAGTTATGTGGTCAATTACCGGCCCGTACTGATCGAGGGATACCTGGAAGCATCCTACCCGTCTTCCACAACGCTGCTTGTGCTGTGTGTCATGCCAACCGCTATGATGCAGCTGCGTGATCGCATCAAACAACCTATGTTCCGCAAATGCGTTTCCATAGTGATAACAGCATTTATTGCGTTCATGGTAATTGGCAGACTGGTCTCGGGTGTACATTGGCTGACGGATATTATTGGCGGGATCCTGCTCAACGGAGGAGTTGTTATGATTTATGATTTCCTGATTGGAGGAAAGATTTATGAATGATTTGACGATTCGGTTGGAAACAGAGGAGGACTACCGGGCAGTAGAGGAACTGACCCGAGAAGCCTTCTGGAATGTTTATAAACCCGGTGCGGATGAGCATTACTATGTCCATATGATGCGCTCTCATCCGGACTTCATCCCTGAGCTTGCCTTTGTCCTGGAAAAAGATGGGAAAATTGTTGGTAACATCATGTACACCAAGGCTTGGCTGGAGGATGAAAAGGGTGAACGAAAGGAGATCCTTTCGTTCGGCCCGTTGTGCGTTGCGCCGAAATGTCAGCGGCAGAAACTGGGCAAGATCCTGATCGAACATTCCTTTGAAGTTGCCCGAAAGATGGGGTATGATGTGAACATCAACTTCGGTAATCCCGGCAACTATGTCAGCCGTGGCTTTGTCAGCTGCAAAAAGAAAAATGTCAGCTTTGTTGTTCCCGGTAATTTCCCCACGGCCTTGCTGGTGGCAGAATTGGTTCCCGGTGCGCTGGAAGGCAAGAACTGGATGTACATTCCCAGCACTGCCGCGGATTGTTGCGAGGATACAGCTGCCGTGGAAGCCTTTGACGCCACCTTCCCACCAAAGGAAAAGAAATGGATGCCCAGCCAGGAGGAGTTCTATATCTATAGCCATTCTTCCGTGGTTCGATAAAGTAACAGCCGATGAGGGTTCTTGCAATTCCTCATCGGCCGTTTGTTTCTTATAATGCCTTCACAGCAACTAGTTCGATATAGCCTCTTTCCCCTCTGGGTTCCAGCTGAATACGGGGATTCGTATCATCCCAGCGGTAGCCGATGGTTTCCGGATGGTACTTTTTGATGGCTTCCCACACCTGCAGGATTGCTTCTTCAAAATCCTCCTCTGCAAAAGGCTCGCCCTGGAACATCATATATTTGCATTTGGGAAGTTTAATGATATCGAAGCCTTCCGGGATTTGTCCGTCAAAATCCATAGGCACTTCCACGCCCTGGACATACTCGCTGGTGCCCTCCGGAATCAGATGCTTCGGAAGCCACAGACATACCGGCTCACCACTGATGGACTTCATGCTACACAGAAGTCCCCACACATCACAGCCTACCTCTTCGCAATACTTAAAATATTCCGCTGCAGTTCTTCCCCGCTTGATGATCACTTTTCTTTCCGGCTTTTCCACGATTTGAACAAATACGCTTTTTACTTCGCTCATTTCCTTGCTATCCTTTCGTTTCGAATATTTCACGCCGTAAGGTTTGAACAGATAGATGGGCATGGGGCTTACTGAGTACTCATAGGGATTACATCCAAACTCTTTATAAAATGCCCTCTGGTAACCGTCTACACTTTCAAAACCGGAATCGTAAGCCACGTCGATGATCTTTATCTTTTCATCCCGCAATCGGAGTGCCGATTTGGATAATCGCAGCCGCCGAATATAGGCAGCAGGTGTCATATGGAGCAGACTTTGAAACAATCGGTAAGAATACCAGGGAGAGTACCCGGCTACCTTGGCCAAGTCCGCTAAAGAAATGTCCTCATCCAGATTGCTTTCGATATAGTCCTGCATCCGTTGTACGGCTTCAATGCGTTCCTCCATCCTTGTTCACCACCTTACGCCCAAATCATAAACGATTCGAACAGTATTTTCTCGACTTTATTTGCCCAAATAACACAACCGCCTCCATTGAGGCGGCTGCTTTACTGTTCACGGCCAAATATACAGTAGTAAATGATTTTCGAAATATCTGCAATACTTTTCTGGCAATCCTCTTTTAGCCATTCGGTGATGATCGCAGTTATACCATTAAGGTAGAACATCATCACATACTGCTGCTCATCCCTTGGATAGTGAAATCTGTCCAGTATGGGATTAAACACATTGTCAAATAACCTTTGAAAAATAGCTTTGGAACCAAAGGTTGTTGGCTGTGAGAGCACAGCTGCAAAAAGCCTCTGATTTTCTTTGATAAAAGAAAGGTAAGGATGCAGGTATTTCTCATTAATGAAATTCAGCTCCCGTAAATCGCAATTCTCTTGTTTGGACAAGATGCTTTCCATATCAACGGAAAAATAGGAAGCGAAATCATCCAATACATAAGCCATGGCTTCTTTTAGCAGATCGGCAGTGTTTTCGTAGTGCAGGTAAAAGGTTGAGCGATTGACCCCGGCATCCTCACATATTTCGCTAATGGTGATATATTCGAAAGGCTTTTTCTCGAGCAAGGAAAGAAGTGCCTTGTCAAATCGTACCGCTGTGTTGAAGTATTTACTTTCCGCTTTGTTCAAGAGCAATCCCTCCTTTACCAAGCATTATTGCTCACTAATCTGTCGGGCCAGTTCCACAATCTCATAGGCATACTTGGCCTTGCCCTTTTCAAGCATCTTCTTGTAGATGGGATAATTGACACCGCAACCGATCATGCCGATGACGCCGACAACGATGCCAAGTACCATACCCGCCAAACCGCTGCCGATCACCTGCATTGCCAAACACATACCTGTGCCAAAAATAAGCGCAGATACGATACCCCAAGAATAGGTGAAAATGGTAGCCGGGAGCTTTGCTTTGTTGTCCAGCTTTTTGAGGGCAACGAGTTTGGAGCTTTCTTTCGGTGCATAATCCTTTGCAATGGATTCCGCAATAATTTTGTCTGTGTTCATTTGAAGAACCTCCTTTTTGATGTTACAGCCCTATTTTACTGCTCAAAAAGGAGGAACTGAACAACACGAATTTCGTTTTGTGTTGAGTTAAGAAGATTGGAATCTGTTTTTTGTTTTGTAGTGTGGATATCGATTGGTTATCCCAGCACATCCCAAACTGTTGCACTACCAATGAAGTACCATTTTTTCTCTATGAAACATCTATACCCTCACTGCCTTTTGCCGCTATTATATCATACATTACAAGTGGTGGGTTTGGGAGATTTGCATGTTTGGGTGAAATGTGTCGTCATTTCGCGATGGGAGCTTCGAAAATGCAATCCGTCATTTTCGCCAATCTAAGTAATAGCAAAAACACCTGACAACAGCAGATTCTGCCATAGCCAGGTGTTTTGCTTTGTTTTAGTTTGCTTCAAATTCACCCGAATCCGAGCCAATCATAATTGTGTAGTTTTCTCCTTTTACCATCTCGGGTGTAGACAGTATCACTACCGCAAAATCCAGTTCCGGTACACGGGAAACGATCACTTTACCGGCAGAATCCTTTAGAACAATTTCTGTTCCAGCACTTCTGTTACCAACTTGAAGTGCAATCACGCCCTGCTCCGAGTCGCTGAAACTTTGAGCCATCATTGTCGAACCGGTGCCGATAAAGGTGCCGCCGGTAATAATGCCGGATTTATCGTAGTCCAAGGTCGCGGTATCGCC
>JAZRNS010000002.1:0-9681 GCA_045648245.1 Faecousia sp.
CGGATGAGGGGTAAAAAAGCTTGCTACGCAAGGCATTTTGACTTACTGCGCAACTGGCACTCTACCGTACCACCTGTACGCCAACGAGTGCCAGTTGCTTGTCTTGACGGCTCCTTTGACCTCTGTCAGTCTGTCAAAAAAGTTTTTTGACAGACTGACCCGGCGTTGCAAATGCAACGCCGGGTGCTTTTATCTTTCTGTTCCCCAGTAGAACAACGCCAGAGTGCCGGGGCCGGAGTGGGAACCGATCACCGCACCGGTGTAGTAGATAATAACCTCTTTTACACCAAACTGACTTTTCACCTTTTCTGCCAAATAGTTGGCATCCTCCAGGCAATCGCCGTGGCAGATGAAGATGGTATCATTCTCTCCGGGCAGCATGGTCTGACCCATTTTCTTTGCCAGCTCGTCAATAGAGCCCTTTCTGCCCCGGGCCTTGGAGACATTTACCAACCGGCCTTCCCTGTCCACATGGAGCACAGGCTTGATCTGCAGCATGGTACCAACCAGTGCGGTAGCTGCGCTAACACGGCCACCCCGCTTCAGGTACATCAGATCGTCCACGGTGAACCAGTGGCACAGGTTCTGCTTGCGGCTTTCGCACCAGTCTGCCAGCTCGCTTAAGGACATTCCCTCGTCCCGCTTCTTGCAGGCACTCCACACAAACATGCCCTGACCCAGAGAGGCACACAGAGTATCAACCACACGAATGGCGCGCTCCGGGTACTTTTCTGCCAGTTCTTCGGCTGCAATCACTGCAGACTGATAGGTAGTACTAAGTCCGGAGGAGAATGCAAGCACCAGCACATCTTCACCGGCCTGCAAAACAGGCTCCATCGTCTTTGCCCAGCCGTCGGGGTTGACCGCAGAGGTAGATGCACTCTCGCCGGCACGCAGACCCTTATACAAATCCTTAAGGAATTCCTCAGACAGGTCTGTATGCTCCTGTCCCTGATAGTTTAAGGTCAGGCATACAAAGGACACATCCAGATCGCTATACATAGATTCCGGAAAATCACAGGCGGAATCCGTAACAATACGGTAAGCCATAAAAACACTCCTTAAAAAATACTTTACAGCCGCAGGGGGCTGACATATAATAGAAAACATACATATCTTACCACATCACCTGCTTAGGTGTAACCCCTATCCGGGAGAACCGGCCCATTTCGAACGCTACTGGCGGTAGATTTACAACTCTACTGGCAGTAGAATTCCCTTTTTAGGGGGCTTTGCAGAAGGAGGATGCCTATGACTAAGCTTTTGCTGAAGCTTTTTGTAAAAGACCATTCCAACATCCAATCCAGCGCCGTCCGAACAAGCATTGGACGCCTGTCGGGAGCAGTGGGAATCATCGGCAATGTATTACTTTTTGGAATTAAGCTGTTTGCCGGTGTGATCAGCGGTTCTGTTTCCATTACCGCCGATGCCATCAACAACCTCTCCGATGCCGCCAGCTCTGTGGTAACCCTGATCGGCTTTAAGCTGGCAGAGCGCCCGGCGGATGAGGACCACCCCTACGGGCACGCCCGGTATGAGTATTTGACTGGGCTGGCTGTTGCTGTGATGATTATTGTCATCGGCGTGGAGCTGGCAAAAACTTCCCTGGATAAGATCTTACATCCGACTGCGGTGGAATTTTCTGTTCCGGTTGTGCTGGTGCTGGGCGTTTCGATTCTCATCAAGCTTTGGCTGTGCCTGTTCAACCGTACCTTAGGCAAAAAGATCGACTCGTCTGCCCTGATGGCAACTTGTGCAGATTGTCGCAATGATGTTTTGGCAACCGGTGCTGTGCTGCTGGCAGGCATGGTGGGCACGGTGGCAAATATCTGCATTGACGGCTATATGGGTATGGCAGTTGCACTGTTTATTCTCTACAGCGGCGCAATGCTGGCAAAAGAGACCATCAGCCCCTTACTTGGCGAAAACGCCAGCCCCGAGCTGCGGCAGATGATCGTGGATACCCTCTCAAAGGAAAAGCTCGTATTGGGCTATCACGATTTGATGGTGCACGATTACGGTCCCGGTCAGCGGTTTGCCAGCCTGCATGTGGAAATGGATCAGACAGAGGATCCGCTGCTGTGCCACGAAATTATTGACGATATTGAGCGCACCTGCCTGCGGGAGCATAATGTCCATCTGGTCATTCATTATGACCCGGTAGCTGTAGGCGATGCCAAAGCAGATGCCCTGCGAAGTGTGGTGGACCAGGTGCTGCAGGAAATAGACAGCCGCCTGTCCTTACACGATTTCCGCATGGTGCCCGGCTCCGGTCATACGAACCTTGTATTTGACATTGTGATTCCCCACAGCCTGAAAAGTCAGCAGCCGAACATCAAACAGGCCATCGATCAGCGGCTGGCAGAGCTGAAGGAAGGCACCTTCTATACCGTGATCACATTTGATCTGGAAGATTTTAACTGAGCCAATCCCGGTTCACATAAAAATGCTGGACAAAAATCTTTCCGGCTGATATAATATATAAAAATATAAAAAGGGAGTGTATGTCCCATGAAGTGTCCTTTTTGCGGCGATCAAGATAGCAAAGTCGTAGATTCCCGCCACTCTGAAGATGGTCTGAGCATCCGCCGCCGTCGGGAATGTCTTGCCTGCCAGCGCCGTTTCACCACCTACGAAATTGTGGAAACCTTGCCCATTATCGTGGTCAAGCGCGACGGCTCCCGTCAGAGCTTTGACAAGAATAAGATCATTAACTCCATGGTCCGCGCATTTGACAAGCGGCAAGTAACCATGGCGCAGCTGGATCGCATTGCAACGGAGATCGAACAAACACTGCAAAACACCTTGGAAAGGGAAGTAACCACCGACCGGATCGGCGAGATGGTTATGGAGCGGATCAAACCCCTTGACGAGGTTGCTTATATCCGTTTTGCTTCTGTCTACCGGCGTTTCCAGGATGTACGCAGTTTTGTCCACGAGATTGAACAATTTCTGGAAGAAAAATAAGGAGCAGCTATGAATAAGATCACCGAATTGATGGACAGCCTGGATCTGTCCAAATTGGTTCCGGAACTAGGGGGACTGATGACCAGAGCCGGTTCTGTTGCCGCCTGGTGTGTCATGCTCGGCCCACTGGTGCTGCTTGCGCTGGGTTTGATCTACTGGTTCAAACCACCCAGGGAAGCAAACCACCGTTTCGGCTTCCGTACATACTTCGGTATGGGTAGTGTGGAGGCATGGCGCTATTCTCAGCGCTTGGCCGGCCTTGTTTTCACCGGATTGGGCGGTCTTTTGACCATTATCATGGGTATTATGTGCCTGACCTTCGGCGGCAAGGACACCTTGCAGGTTCTGGACAGAGCTGTTGCCTGTCTTTTGTGGGAAGTGGGTCTGGTAGCTGTTGCCTATCTGACTCTGGTTATTCTCATTACCTCCCGTTTTGACAAAAACGGTAACCACAGAAAATAAACTAACCCCTGATAGCGAAAGCTATCAGGGGTTTTTGTACGATCCATAACGACATGATTCCCAAATCGTCCGGGAGATTGTCTTTTGCGGCGGGAGCAAGCCCCCGCCCTACACGGGAGGAGATTGCCACGGACGGCCTCTTTTTGATTATTTTGCTTCTTTCAGGTACTCAGCCATGTAGGCGCTGACCTTCTTGCCATCCACTTCAATGGGCTTAATATTTTCCTTGGCACAAATTGCGGCAGCATAGCCGGCAGCCTCACCAACGCCTGCCATATTACCGATCACACGATAGGAGGAGAAGGGATAGAAATCGCCGGAAATGCAGCGGCCTGCCAAGATCATATTGTCAGACCCCAGGGGGATCATGCTGCGGTAAGGTATGTGGTAGGGCTTCATTTCATAGCCACGGGTCTGCTCGATAGTATCCTTTGCATGCAGCTTATGTACATCCACATGGAAGGTAACCAGGCAAACAGCGTCCTCGAAACGAGCGCCGGAGAGAATATCCTCGTTGGAAATACGATAGTGGCCAAAAATACGGCGTCCTTCACGGATACCCAGCTGGGGATTGGTATCGTTGATCTTTACATTTTCAAAGCCGGGGATTCTCTGATGGGATTCCACCAGTTCGAAGGCTTCCTTACGCTTTGCATAGATTGCTTCAGACAGGCGCTCAATATTATCGGGAGTAACATCGTAGTCCATCACGCCGCCCAGACCCCAAGTGCCATAGGGGCTCTTTACAACTGTTACCTGACCGGCAGAGACCTCAATGCCGTACTTCTTCAGGTTGGCTGCGTAAACGGTCTTCTGCTCCTCTGTATCTGTACCATTATAATCCTGAGGGAATCCAATGGCGCTAACGCCCATGCTGACGGGGCTGGGGCGATGCTCATCAGGATCACCACACTCCCACTCACAGCCAGCTTCCGCAGCAACAGAGCCGTTGCCAGAGGCATCGATATAAACCTTTGCATCCAGGCAGAAGTTGCCGCACATGGTGCAAAGCAACAGAGAATTGATATGGCCGTCGGTATGGTCAACGGTGCAGACAGTACTGTGGAACAGCACCTTTACGCCAGCCTCGTTGCAAAGCTTATCGAAGAAATACTTCAGGCCTTCGCTGTGGAGCAGGTTGCCGGGGATAATCTTACCCTCTGCATCAAAACGCTCACCGCGGCGTGCCCAGGTCATGCCACGGGCATTCAAAAAATCACGCATTTCCTGAATGATGCCGCCCTTATTATCAGCATCGATCAGGTTGCCCATGCCTGCCAGGGTCATGGTGCCGCCCAGCATGCCGGAAGATTCGATCAAAACAACTTTTGCACCCTGTCTTGCCGCAGTAACTGCTGCGCAGATACCAGCAATACCACCGCCGCAAACAGCAACATCATAGCTGCCCAGAGGCTTTGCATTTACTTGAAACATAACATTCTCCTTTTTACGAACATAAAAAACTTTTACTCTTCAAAGTCGCCGTATTTCGAATTTTTCGTCATTTGAAACTCAGGTTTTAACATTATAATCTCCTATTTCCAAATTGTCAACCAGTTTGCAAAAATTTTTAACAGGCAAAATAAAAAGAGTTGCTTTACCGTGCGGTAAAACAACTCTTTTATTTTCGTCAGATCTCTTTATACATGGTAACTGCATCGTCCTTACGGACATTGTCAGCAACCAGCACCACTTCCACGGCTACCGTACGGGGACCCATGGCAATCTCAATGCGATCGCCAATTTTGACCTCGTAACTGGCTTTGACCACCTTGCCGTTGACACTGATTCGGCCATTATCGCAGGCTTCATTCGCAACGGTACGGCGTTTGATCAGCCGTGAGACCTTCAGATACTTGTCCAGGCGCATCTTACTTCGCGATGGTGTCCTTCAAAGTCTTGCTTGCCTTGAGAGCGGGCAGGCGAGTTGCGGGAATCTGGATAGTCTCCTTGGTGCGGGGGTTGCGGCCTACACGAGCTTCACGAGTCTTAACCTCGAAGATACCAAAACCGGAAACCTGAACCTTGTCGCCCTTAACCAGGCTCTCGGTGATGGATTCTACGGTTGCGTTGATGACGCGTTCTGCGTCCTTCTTGGTCAGACCGGTCTTTGCCGCAACAGCAGCGATGAGTTCTGTCTTGTTCATTTTTATTACCTCTTTTCCAAATATTTGGTACTTTACAATAACATATTCTTACAGGAATTTCAAGGGGGTTTCGAGTTTTTATTACATTGTGCCAAAAACTTCCTGCAATTCCTGTTACATTCTCACAAACGCAGGAGCTTTGCGATCTTATCGCCCTTGGGCAAAAGCTGACAATCTTCCTTTTTTATGGTCTTAAACAACACCACACAAAGGAAATAAACCACCACACCAACGGCAATGGGTGCACCGCAAAGGATCACGCTGCTCACTCCTTCGCCCAGCAGGCGCTCCAGCAAACCGGAACACAGCCAAACCACTACGCCCATCAGCGCTGCAGGCAGTAGCGGACGCAGTAGGTTGCGCAGAAGGGCAGGTTTTTGGGGAACCAGCTTGGAAATAGCAATCAGGTTCAAAAGGGCAATGCAGCCATAGCCTAAGATTGCACCAATGGGTGCGCCCAAAATGCCCACCGCAGGGTTACCTACCAGAATATATACCACCGCCAGTTTGGCAATGCCGCATAGCAGCATATTGATAACGGGTACATGGGCATAGCCGTGGGATTGGAGCAGCGCATTGGTATACTGGATAATGGCGTACAGGAAAATGCTAATGCCCAGCAGCGCCAGCAGCTGCCCACCCAATACCAGCTGGCCGTCTTCGTAACCGCCCAGTAAAGCCATAACAGGCTTACCCAACACAAACAGACCTGCGGTACAGGGCAAGCTCAAAAGACCCGTGATGCGGGCTGCAGATTCTTCTGTTTCCCGCACTGCCTTGTCCTTCATGAGTGTCAGATTTTCCGTGATTGCCGGAATGACACTAATGGTAATGGGAATGATGAATGCGCAGGGCATATTGAAGATCGTCTGAGCCATGTTGTAAATGCCCTTGAGAATAATGGCTGCCTTTTGGGCATCTACATCCGGCGTTACCATTTGGCCCATATACTGGTTGCTGCCGATGAGATAAACCAGCCGGTCCATATACAAGCCCGATTCTACCACGGTCAGAAGCTGAAGACCTGCGGAGCCTATGGTGATAGGCACAGCAATAGCAAGCAACCCCTTTGCGGTGCTGCCAAAGCTGCGGGCCTGCTCGTCAGTTTTAGGCAGTTCCCGATAGCCCGGCGTAAATTGCCCCCGCAGATAAAATACCGATATCAGACAGCTGACGCTCACGCCCAAAATCGCACCTGCGGCTGCCAACGCAACACTTTTTGTGAAGTACATAATCACAAAAGCAGCCGTCAGGCCAACCAGCAGCTTAAATACCGCCTCCATCATCTGAGAATTGGAGGTAGGGCGCATATTGCCCTGTCCCTGGAAGAATCCACGATAGGCAGAGATCAACCCCATCAAAAGGGCACAGGGCGCAAGGCTGGCAATAGCTGCCCAAGCCTCCGGCTGGTTCAGGGTATTTGCCAGCCAGCGGCAGCCAATGAGCATAATCAAGGTACTGGCAAGGCCCAGCCCCAGAAAAATTGCTCTTGCTGTGCTGTAAATACGGCGCACCTGATTGTAATGTGCTAAAGAGCTTGCCTGACTGATCATGCGGCTCATTGCCACAGGAAGGCCTGCGGTTGATACCATCAGCAGCACGGCGTAAATATCATAGGCAGTTGTAAAATAGGCATAGCCTTCCGCCCCGATCACAGCATTGAGGGGCAGCTTATACAGCGCGCCGATGAGCTTTACCACCGCTGTGGCAATGGCCAATAGCGCTGCGCCGTGGAGGAAGGTTTGCTTTTTGGAGGTTTCAGACATAGCTTACTCCTTTTCGCTGAAGAGTCGGTTGATAGCATATCCGGTCAGTTCTTCTACCACAGCTTTTAAGTCGATAGTGGGGAATTGACCGTTTTGATAAAGCACCTTGCCCCGTACCATGGTCATGGCCACATCGCCGCCCTGCGCGCTGAATACCAAAGAATGAAACACATCGTGGCAGGGAATCAAATGGGGTGCAGAGAAGTCTACCAAAACAAGGTCTGCATCCATGCCCTCTTTGAGCATGCCGGAATTTTGCGCCCGACCCTGCGCCCGTGCGCCACAGACTGTTGCCATCATCAGCACAGCCTGGGAAGGCATGGTATCTGCATCGCCGCCCTCTAGCCGGGCACCGCAGGCTGCGGCACGCATAACAGAAAACAAGTCTAAATTGCCGCTGTCCATACCGCCGCCTGTGCCTAAGGTTACATTCATACCGGCCTTGACGCAACAGCTGATGGGGGTAATGGGCAAACCTGCCTTGGCACTTGCCAGGGGGGTAGCTGCCACCGATGCTTTTTTCTTGCCCAGCAGAAGCATTTCTGCTTCCTCCAAGCAAGCGCAGGTGGTTGCTAAGGCGGGCCGGTTAAATACTCTGTGGCAGTTAAGCAGCTCTGCAGGACCTAAACCTGTGCGGTCCAGGCAGGAATCCACTTCTGCCTGACCCTCTGCCAGATGTAACTGGAAGCCCAGCGCCTTTTCAAAGGCGTAGTCTGACAGCGCCTCCCATAGGCGGTGGTTGCTGGTGTATTCTGCATGGATGCCTGCATCAATACGGATCCGGTCATCATCATAACCGTGCCATTTTTCTACTACACGGCACAGTTCCTGACACTGCTCGTCAGTTTCGAAATCGAATTCCTCGTTCTCATCAATAAACCGATTGGCAGACAAAGCAATATTTGCCTTAATGCCTGATTGTGCCACGGCCTCGGCGGTGGCATCGGGATAATAGTACAGGTCGCTGACAGAGGTAATGCCGAAACGCAGACACTCTGCAATGCCCAACAGCGCAGACGCCTTGGCACAGCGGTTGTCCATTTTTACTTCTTTCTGCAAAAGCTGCTCCAGCGCCTCGGCTCTGGCCGTATCGTCCCACAAAGTACGCAGGGCGGTGGTTGCCAAATGGGTATGGCAGTTTACCAGACCGGGTAGCGCCACCATGCCTGTGCCGTCGATAATGGTAGACGGCTGCTCCTGGGGTGCGGTCTTGCCGATATAAGAGATCTTGCCGTTCTCGATGCCGATAAACGCACCAAACAGCACGTCCATTCTTTCGTTCATGGTTACAACCGTAACATTGGAAATCAAGGAATCCAAAATATGCGACATCCTTTCGTAGGGCGGGGGGCTTGCTCCCCGCCGTGATACATTTTTGACATTGGCCGGCGGGAGCAAGCCCCCGCCCTACATAGATTCACAGCATCGCAAACAGTTCTTCCTTCTGCCGCAGCACACTGTCTAATTGCTCTATATACTGTTCCGGGAATTTGGGGTTGTGGAACCGCTGCAGGGAGCCGTCCGGTAGATTTACCTTGTTCATGCCGCCACCGCCCACCGACAAAATGGTGTGCAGCTCCTCCATCATGTAGATATTATACAGACAGTCCCGTCCGTCTTTACTCCAGCCTACATTTTCAAAGCTGCCGGACATATATTTCTGCCGATACAAGTAGTAGGGCTTGTAACCCAAAGCACGCAAAGTCTGATTGGCATACTCCACCATTTGCGCCGCTTCTTCCGGACCGGGCAACGCCACCCGCTTTTCAAACAAATCTGCACCTTTTTTTAGTGCCAGTGTATGCACGGTAATATTGGACGGGTTCAACGCAGCTACCATGTCTAGACTCCTGCAAAAACCAGCCAGGTCATCGCCGGGCAAGCCGGCGATCAGGTCCATGTTGATATTTTCAAACCCAGCGTCCACCGCCTCTTGATAAGACCGCAGCACATCCTTTGCCGTATGGGGTCGCCCGCTGGCTCGCAACACAGAGTCGATCATGCTTTGGGGATTGATACTCATGCGGTCCGCCCCGTTTTCAGCAATAGCGCAAAGCTTTTGGGCTGTAAGGGTATCGGGTCTGCCGCCCTCAACTGTAAACTCCAAGCACCGGCTCAGATCAAATTCCGTGCGGATATGGGTCAGAAGCCGTGTCATCTGCTGCTGCGTCAAGGTGGTGGGTGTGCCGCCACCTATGTAAATGGTACGAACATACCTTCCGGAACTTGCCAAAAGTTTTGCTGTCAGGGCTAATTCCTGAAACAAAGCCTCCATATAAGGCTCTAACAGCTCCGTTCGCCTGCCTATGCTACGGCTGACAAAGCTGCAGTAAGCGCAA
>JAZRNS010000003.1:0-33434 GCA_045648245.1 Faecousia sp.
TTCGGATCATAACGATCCGAAGTCTCTTTTGTTATATGTGAGAACTTCTTTTTCAATATAGATAGGTCGGTTCTTGCTTTGCTCAAAGGTTCTGCCTACATATTCACCGATAATGCCGGTGCAGAATAGCTGCATACCACCTAAAAATAAGGTGAGCACAATAATTGTTGCATAACCGGGAACATCGATGCCTGCAATCAGTTTCTGCAACACAACCACGATTAAATAGAGGAAGGATGCAACAGCGCTCAAACATCCAAGAAAGGTGGCAATCCGCAGGGGCTTTGTGGAGTATCCGATAATACCATCAATTGCATAATTAAACAGCTTGCGGAAATTCCATTTGCTTTTACCGGCAGCTCGCGCCCTTGCTACATAAGGGATGTATTGGGTGTTATAGCCAACCCATGCAAAGATGCCCTTTGAAAAACGGTGGTATTCCCCCATAGATAACAGGCTTTTTGCTACACTTTTGCGGAAGGTTCTAAAATCACTGGCATCTGATTTTAAGTTGATGTCAGACATTCGATTAATTAGCTTGTAGAATGTTTTCTTGAAAAAGGACAGAATCTTTCCTTCGCCCCGTCTGTCCTGGTAAGCAGCTACCACATCACAATCTGGATTCTCGTCCAAGATAGCCACCATATCCCGAACAATTTCAGGCTGCTGCTGCAGATCTGCATCGATAAAGGATACATAATCACCGGAAGCATACTTTAAACCGGCATAGAGCGCAGCTTCTTTTCCAAAATTACGGGAAAAGTGAATTACCTTAACAGGACATTTCTGTTCGGTATGAAGCTTTTTTAATTCATGATAGGTTGCGTCCTGGCTACCGTCATTTACAAAAACGATTTCAAAATCATAACCACAGCCGCTAAACGCAGAAATTGCCGCTTTTTGAAATGCCGCTACATTCTCTGCTTCGTTATAACAGGGGACAACAAGAGATAATCTCATATAATTCAACTCACAATTCCAAGTTTTGCTTATATTATATGCAGGCATTGCAGCTTAGTCAAGAAAAAGCACTAAGGCGACAGAAGACCAGTGGACATCATAATGCAGATCATCGCAAACAGTGTGATTATAGATACGGTGCTTGTCCAAACAACCAGTTGTGTTGCTAACTGACTGTCATTTTTCATTCCGGTAGCCATAATTGCACTGGAGACTGCCACAGGTGAACCAAAAACCGCAATCAACGCGGGATATTCGTGTATACCACAGGTAAGCAGGTGTGTATATTTGCTGAGAAACACTGCAAAACCAATGCCGATCAATGGTGCAAAAATTGTGCGCCACACAGTTCCGGTAATAATTTCCTTGTACATACCGGAAACGGCGCTAAAGCTAAATTGACCGCCTAATAGAATCAACGCCAGAGGAGAGGTAATAGATTGGATATTATTTAGTACTGTATAGATAAATTTTAAATCCCGTTTCAACAGAAAGATTGATTCACCAAGTACATCTGTCTGTAATTGACGCAATCCCAAACAAACTATTCCTAATACCACGCCGATAATTAAGGGGTTTGTAATAATGCCCCGTAAAATGCTTGGGATGCTGACTTTTTCATTGCTGCCCTTTTTCAGAAATATAGTCAGGGAAATAACGGCAAATGTGTTGTAAATAGGGATCAAAAAAGCCGATACAACAGCGGCAACTGCCATGGCTTGCTCGCCGCCTAACGCATTGGCAAGAGGCAGACCGATAATCGCGTAATTACTGCGGTATACACACTGCATCAAAACGCCCTTCCGTTCCAAAACAGTTGTTGCTGTTAATGCAGGGATGAAGCCAAGTAGGAATAGAATGCATACTACAGCGGCGGTGTAAACAACTACATCTACTCTTATCATGCTTAAGCTGTCAATATTATAAACATTGACAAACAGCATTGCAGGCAAGCAAATGTTAAACACCAATTTGTTGCCGGTCTTAATGAAATCATCACTTAAATAACCCATTCGCTTCAAGATATATCCCAGCAATATCAGTAATAAAATGGGAACAATTGCATTGACTGCAGTCAGCAAAATTAAACCTAAACCCATAGATATCCTCCTAATTCGTCTGCTGATAATTATACATTAGGCGATTTTTACTGTCAACCGGAACAATCATGTGGCAAAGGGAAAACAATCATGTGGCTAAGGGAAAAGAATTGTTGACAGAATGTGTAAAATGTGATACTTTATGTAGGAAAATAACACATGGATGAGGAGTTTCTGACAGGTCTTCATTTTAGAGAGCGTGTGGTTGGTGCAAACACGCATGAACCTGTCAGATTGTCGCCTTTGAGTGGATTTCCTGAAATGCAGTAGGGAAGTATGGGTGCGCCCATTATAGCGCTTGAGTGCCCCGTTTTGGGGAATTCAGGTGGTACCGCGGAATTTTTTCGCCCTGAGCTGATGCTCGGGGCGTTTTTTAATGAAAAGGAGTATTTCTGATGAGTAGAGAACTACCGAAGGTTTATGAGCCGCAACAAGTAGAAAACAAGATTTATAAAATGTGGGAGGAAAATGGTTATTTCCGTCCGTCTGAAAAGAAGGATGCAAAACCGTTTACCATTGTTATGCCCCCTCCCAATGTTACCGGCCAGCTCCATATGGGTCATGCAATGGATGCAACTTTGCAGGATACCCTGATTCGCTTTAAGCGCATGCAGGGCTATAATGCGCTCTGGATTCCCGGTGTGGATCATGCAGGCATTGCTACGCAGATCAAGGTTGAAGAGGAGCTTCGCAAGGAAGGACTTACCCGCTATGATCTGGGCCGTGAAAAGTTTTTGGAGCGCGTCTGGGATTGGAAGCATAAGTACGGCAACCGGATTGTTGAGCAGCAGAAGAAACTGGGTGCGTCCTGCGACTGGGAACGTGCTCGCTTTACCATGGATGAGGGCTGCTCCAATGCAGTTCGTGAAGTGTTTGTTTCTTTGTACGAAAAGGGCTTGATCTACAAGGGGAGCCGTATCATCAACTGGTGTCCTCACTGTGTAACGGCTTTGTCTGATGCCGAAGTTGAGTATGTAGATAAGCCCGGACATCTGTGGCGTATCCGCTATCCTCTGGCTGACGGCAGTGGCGAAGTCGTTGTGGCAACCACACGTCCCGAAACCATGCTGGGCGATACCGGTGTGTGCGTGAACCCCAACGATGCGCGCTATAAGGACATTGTTGGTAAAAACGTAATTCTGCCTTTGGTTAATAAGGAAATTCCTGTTGTTGCAGACAATTATGCAGAAATGGAATTTGGTACCGGCTGTGTAAAGATGACACCTGCCCATGACCCCAACGACTTTGAGGTTGGTCTGCGTCATAATCTTGAGGTTATCCGCGTTTTGGACGATAACGGTGTTGTTAACAGCTACGGCGGAAAGTACGAGGGTTTGGACCGGTATGATGCCCGTAAAGCAATCGTTGCTGATCTGGAGGAGCAGGGCTATCTTGTGAAGATCGACGACCATGCACACAATGTTGGTACCTGCTATCGCTGCCATAACGATGTGGAGCCTATTATCTCAGCACAGTGGTTTGTGAAAATGAAGCCTTTGGCAGAGGAAGCGGTTCGGGTAGTGAAAGAGGGAGAGACCAGGTTCGTTCCGGAGCGCTTCTCAAAAACCTATTTGAACTGGATGGAGAATGTTCGGGACTGGTGTATTTCCCGTCAGCTTTGGTGGGGCCACCAGATTCCTGCTTGGACTTGCGCCCAATGCGGTCATATTACAGTTTCCCGGGAAGATGCGTGCAAGTGTGAAAAGTGCGGCAGCGTGAATATTGAGCGTGATCCTGATGTGCTAGATACCTGGTTCAGCTCTGCGTTGTGGCCATTTGAGACACTGGGGTGGCCTGAAAAGACAGAAGATCTCGATTATTTCTATCCTACCGATGTGTTGGTTACCGGATATGATATTATTTTCTTCTGGGTTGCCAGAATGATCTTCTCCGGCTGTGAGCACACCGGAAAGACCCCGTTCCATACAGTTCTGATTCACGGTCTGGTTCGCGATGATAAGGGTCGTAAGATGTCCAAATCCTTGGGCAATGGCATTGATCCGCTGGAGATGATCGAACAGTTTGGCTGTGATGCATTGCGCATGAACATGGTTTCCAGCAACTCTCCCGGTAACGATATGCGTTTTTACGTGGAGCGCTGCGAGGCAATGCGTAACTTTGCCAACAAGCTGTGGAATGCCAGTCGTTATGTGCTGATGAATCTTGGCGAGGATGGGGTCAATGAACTTCCCACGCTGGATCGGTTGACCATTGCGGATAAGTGGGTTCTGTCTAAGCTCAACTCCCTGATTGCAGAGGTAACAGAGAATCTTGAGAAGTACGAGCTTGGCGTTGCAATTGCTAAGGTTTATGACTTCCTGTGGGATACCTATTGCGACTGGTATATTGAACTGACTAAAGCACGCCTTTACAGTGAGGATGCCGAACAAAAGCAGACTGCACTGCAGGTCTTAGTATATGTTTTGGATCAGACCTTGCGCCTTCTGCATCCGTTTATGCCTTTTATTACAGAAGAAATCTGGCAGACACTACCCCATGACGGTGAGGCATTGATCGTGGCGAAATGGCCTGCCTATTCTGCAGAACTAAACTTTAAGGCAGAAGAGGAACAGATGGAATCCGTTATGAATGCCATTCGCGCTATTCGCAATCGCCGTGCTGAAATGAATGTTCCGCCTTCCAAGAAGGCTGCACTGTACGTGCTAACTTCCAAGCCTCAGGTGTTTACGGAGGGCGAAGGCTTTATTCAGAGACTTGCCTATGCAGATCAGGTTGAAATGCTTGCGGAAGAGCCTGCAAACCTTGACGGTATGGTTTGCTGCACAACAGCCGATGCAAAGCTCTATATTCCTATGGGTCAGTTGGTTGATATAGCCAAGGAACTGGAGCGCATCGATAAGGAACTGGAGAAAGCCAGAAAAAATCTTGCGATGCTGGAAGGTAAACTTTCTAACGAAAACTTTACTGCAAGAGCACCGGTAGCAGTTGTAAATGCAGAGCGTGAAAAGGCAACAAAGGCTCGTGATTTGATCACCCAGCTGGAAGAAAGCGAAGCTGCACTAAAGAAGTTGTAATGCAAAATTCACAGGCGGAACGGTATTTGTTCTGCCTGTGAATAAGTTTTCAGGAGGGCATTATGCAGGAAATACTGTTAAAAGCCGGATATTTTGTTGCAATTATTATTCTAGGTATCGTACTGCGATCTGTTGGCTTTTTTAAGGATTCGGATTTCGATACATTAGCAAAGATATGCTTGCGCATAGCACTGCCAGCATCGGTAGTCGTTAGTTTTTCGCAACTAACAGTAGAGATGTCGATGCTGGTGATTATATTGCTGCCCATTGTTGCAAATATGATTTATATGCTTGTATCTTTTTTGATCAGCACAAAGAAGGCAAAGCCAGAGCGCGCATTCGATGTGATGAACATGCCGGGATATAATATTGGTCTATTTACGCTTCCGTTTGTACAAAGCTTTTTTGGTCCCTTGGGCGTGATCGTTACTGGTTTGTTTGATACCGGGAATGCATTTTTTGCACTGGGTGGAACATACAGCGTTGCAGCCTGCATACGAAATGGGGACAACATATCTCTGAAACGAATTTTTAAGGCGTTGTTTACCTCTGTTCCATTTCTGTTTTTCTTTGGAATGACAGTGTTGAATGTTTCCACAATCCGCTTGCCGGATTTTGTAGTTTCTTTCGCTGATGTCATTAAAAACGCTAATGCTTTTTTGGCTATGCTAATGATCGGTGTGGGATTTAAGATAAATACCGACAAAAAGCAGATTGGATATATATTGAAAATACTGTTTATTCGTTACAGTATCGCCGCAATAATAGCATGGATATTCTATTTTGTGTTGCCGTTTGCATTGGAGATTCGCCAGGCACTTGTCTTGCTTGCGTTTAGTCCGATCAGCTCCGCAACGCCTGTATTTACACGGGAACTGAAGGAAGACTATGGACTATCCAGTACGATTAATTCTTTTTCCATTGTTTGCAGTATTATAATTATGGTAACACTACTATCTGTAATGTTATAATTTTGAAAGCACTCCCGAACATAAATCGGGGGTGCTTATTTAATATTTTTTAGGATTCCTACTAAATCCGACGGCAAATGTAAATACAATAATTATATACTAATATGCGGAAATACAAAGGGGGAGGAAATCATGCGTTTAACAAGTTTTTTGCAAGATGGACAGCTGACTGTTGCGTTAACCGGTGAGATTGATCATCATTGCGCAAAATCCTATATTCAAACTATTACAGCAAAAATAGAGGCGTACACACCAAAACACTGCATTTTGGATTTTCAAGAGGTAAGCTTTATGGATTCCTCCGGAATTGCAGTTGTGATCAATGCTCTGCGAAATATGACACGGATTGATGGAACACTTACGGTAACCGGACTAAACGTTCAACCTATGAAGGTTTTTCGGACATCCGGTATTGATAAATTGATAGAAATTAAGGAGGCGGTTTTATGAAATTTGAGAACTATATGATTTTAGAGTTTCCCAGTAAATCTACAAATGAGGGCTTTGCCCGTTCTGCTGTTGCATGTTTTGCTGCACAAATGGACCCCACTTTAGAGGAATTAGGGGATATTCGCACCGCTGTCTCTGAGGCGGTAACAAATTGTATTGTTCACGCCTACCCGGACGGATTGGGGATTATTTCCCTTCGGTGCCGAATTTTAAAGGACAATATATTAGACATTGTCATCAAGGACAAGGGGGTTGGAATTGAAAATTTGGACCAGGCCAGAAAGCCGATGTTTACGACCGGCGGCTCTGAGAGAAGCGGTATGGGATTTACGATCATGGAGAGCTTTATGACATCCTTTACCGTTGTTTCAACTCCCGGCAAAGGGACCAGTGTACATATGCGTAGAAAACTCCAGCGTCGCAAATGAGCAGAACAGAGGATTTAATAGCAAAAAGTCAGGCTGGGGATGAACTTGCAAAGGAGACATTGGTAACAGAGAATTCCGGCCTGATTTGGTCAGTTGCCAGGCGTTTTGTTGGACGAGGTGTAGAAACCGATGATTTGTACCAGTTAGGTTGCCTTGGATTTTTGAAAGCGATTGACGGATTCGATTTAAGCTTTGGTACGCAGTTTTCAACTTATGCAGTTCCTAAAATTTCCGGTGAAATCAGGCGCTTTCTTCGGGATGATGGAGCGGTTAAGGTGTCTCGCGGTGTGAAGGAACGGGCAGCAACCATCAAAACCGTGCGCAATCAGCTAGCCGCTGCATTAGGACGGGAACCAACTGTGCAAGAGATTGCCCGGCAAACCGGTTTTGAACCGGAAGAGATTGCTATTGCCGAATGTGCAACAGCTGCGGTTGAGTCGATCCACCAGCCCGCAGGTGAGGATGGTTTTACATTGGAAAACGTCCTTACAGATACCCAATCCGAAGAAACACTCCTGGAACGCATATCCTTAAAGCAGGCAATCGAAAGGCTGCCGGAACGGGAAGCACTGGTCATTCATTTGCGGTATTTCCATGGACTTACCCAGGAACGTGTTTCTAAGGTTATGAATGTAAGTCAGGTTCAAATATCCAGAATCGAGAAAAAAGCCCTTAATCTTTTGCGGGAACTAATGAATTAGTGCTTTACCTTTTGACTAAAATGGAGTAAAATATAAGCATCAAAATGTTGGATTGGTGTTTGTATGACCCAGGAATGGATTTCGCGCTTCGTGGTTGCCAGAAGGCAATATATTGAGGCGCAGTTTCAACAATTAAATGAAATGCAAAGACAGGCCGTGCTGACTACAGACGGCCCTCTTTTGCTGCTTGCCGGTGCAGGGAGCGGCAAGACAACTGTGCTGATTAACCGAATCGCAAATCTGATTCGATTTGGATGTGCCAGTGATTCCAATGCAGTTTGTGATACGGTAACAGAAGAAGATGTTGTCTTTTTGGAATCCCTTACAGAACCCATTGGGGAAATGGAGCGACACCGTGCAGATTATTTGTGTGCCCTTGAGCCGCCCCAGCCTTACCAAATCCTCGCAATTACCTTCACCAACAAAGCGGCAAATGAATTAAAAGAGCGCCTTAGCGCCATGCTGGGACCGGCTGGACAGGATGTGTGGGCGATGACCTTCCATTCAGCATGCTGCCGCATTTTGCGTCGGGAGATTGAACGCATTGGCTTTAGCGGGAGCTTCACCATATACGATGCATCAGACTCTGAGCGCGTGATGAAGGATATTATAAAAGATATGGGGCTGGATGATAAAACCTTTCCAGCAAAATTAGTTCTTTCTGTAATCAGCAGAGAAAAGGATAAGCTGGTATCTGCTGAGGATATGCTGAATCAGGCTGAGCAGACAAATGATATACGTGCGCTGCATATCGCTCGCGCTTATGTTCGCTATCAGCGAAAATTAAAAGAAAATAACGCGCTGGACTTTGACGATATTATTTACCATACAGTGAAGTTGCTGCAGGAACATGAGGATGTGCGCACCTATTACCAAAGAAAATTCCGATATGTTTTAGTGGACGAATATCAGGATACCAACTACATGCAGTACCTGCTCACATCATTGTTAGCCGGCGGATATGAAAACATTTGTGTTGTGGGCGATGATGATCAGAGTATCTATCGTTTTCGCGGTGCAACCATTGAAAATATCTTGAATTTCGAGAAGCAGTACCGCGGCAGTCGGGTGATTCGGCTGGAACAGAATTACCGATCTACACAGTCGATTCTGAACGCGGCGAATGCGGTGATAGCACACAATTTGGGCCGAAAAGGAAAACATCTTTGGACTGCCAACGGTGAAGGTAAGCCAATTACCGTCTACGAGGCTGCGGACGAAGGTGCTGAGAGCAATTACATTGCCGGAGAGATTATTTCCAATTCCGATAAAAACCGTTTTCAGGACTATGCGATTCTTTATAGAACCAATGCCCAGTCCAATGCATTGGAATTCGCATTTAAGCGCAATGGTATACCTTACCGCGTAATTGGCGGTATGCGATTCTTTGATCGTGCTGAAATTAAGGATATGCTGTCCTACCTGTGCGTGATCAATAACCGTAGCGATGATCTGCGCCTGCGCAGAATTATAAACAATCCACCAAGAGGTCTTGGCGCTAAGACGTTGGAAATGGCAGATAGACTTGCACAGGCAGAGGGCAGGGGACTGTACCATGTGGTATCGGATCCTTATTCCTACGGCCCCTTGGAACGCTCTGCTGGAAAATTCATGCAGTTTACCGTGATGATCGAAGAGCTTGCCCAGCTTTTAGATACGGATATAAGTCTTCCTGAATTTTACGAACAGGTTATGCAGCGTACGGGCTATATTACCATGCTGGAGAGCAAGCCTACGGAAGAGAATATTACCCGTCTTGAGAATATTCGGGAATTAAAATCCAGTATCAACGCCTATGTACAAAATGCCGAGGCGCCGTCCTTGGCAGGCTTTTTGGAGGAAATCGCCCTATATACCGATTTGGAACAGTATAACGAAGGCGACGATGCGGTAGTTATGATGACTATGCATTCAGCAAAGGGCTTGGAATTTCCCAATGTTTTCCTGGTTGGATTTGAGGACGGATTGTTCCCCGGTATGCGAGCCATTGGCGATATGGAGGAGATGGAAGAGGAACGGCGTCTTTGTTATGTTGCCATTACCCGTGCCAAATCCAATCTTACCATAAGCTATGCCCGCCAGCGTATGCTGTATGGCCGAACAAACAGCGCCTTACCATCTCGATTCCTGCGTGAAATACCGGAAAATATCACCGTGAAAAAGGGTGGTTATTATAATGCAAGACCGCAGACAGTGGCATATAATTATTCTGCTGTAAACACGCCCTATTCCAAACCGGCCGGCACACAGTATGCTGCAGCTTTGACCAAAAGACCGGATGTTACCTGTATTGATGTAAATAAAGGCGATATGGTTCTGCACAAAGCCTTTGGTAGGGGTCTGGTTCTATCCGTGATTAAAATGGGCGGCGATGCGTTGCTGGAAATTGCCTTTGATGAAATAGGAACAAAGAAATTAATGGCTAAAACTGCATCTGCATACTTAAAACGCCTGTAATACGCCTGCGTTCTAAGCATAAAATCCCATGGAGGGATCTGTATGCGAAGAGGTTGGCGGCGGTTCATTCGATCCGTATTTTTTATTTTGGTCGTTTTGATTGTTTTACTTGTGGTGTTTCGTAATCAGTATAGCACGGTTCTGCGTTCTTTGGCGGAGACACAGGTGAGAAACACAACATCAGACCTTATAAACGATTCCATTGATTCGCAGATTGAAAACGGATATGTACAATATGATCGGATTGTTTATTTTGAAAAGGATCTCAATGGCAGGATTACTGCATTGAAAACCAATATGAGTGAGGTCAATCGACTGAAAACGAGTATTTTAAATAAGATCAATGACGAGATATTAGCATTGGATACGGCAGATCTTGGCATACCGCTGGGAAATCTGATATTGCCGGAGGTTCTTTCAGGAAGAGGTCCTTGTATACCTGTTGAGATTATAGCAATTCGTAATTCTGAGGCTACTTTCACCAGCAATTTTTCTGAGGCTGGTATCAATCAAACTCTACAGCAACTGGTAATGGAAGTAAGTGTTGATGTAGCCGTACTTGTGCTCGGGGATACCAGTAATTTTACTGTTTCCAGTCAGGTAGTTGTGGCTGAAACGATTATTGTAGGCGATGTGCCTGAAACTTTTTTACAAACCGGAGGACAAAATGGAAGCTAAACTGAGAATAGATCAGCTTGTCCAGCAACTCAATGATGCGAACTATCGCTATTATGTTTTAGACAATCCAGCGATACCCGATTTTGAATATGACCGATTGCTCCGGGAATTGGAGGAATTGGAGATGCAATTTCCCGAATTTGCAAAACCGGATTCTCCCACTCAGCGCGTTGGCGGACAGCCACTGAGTAAATTTGATAAGGTTACGCATGCTGTTCCCCTTATGAGCTTGCAGGATGTGTTTTCTCTTGAGGAATTAGACGGATTCCTGGAGAAGGTTATAGATGCACATCCGGATGCTACTTTCACGGTTGAACCGAAAATCGATGGCTTATCGGTGGCTTTGGAATATGAAAACGGCAGATTTGTTCGTGGTGCCACGCGAGGGGATGGTGTAGTTGGTGAGGATGTAACAGAAAATTTAAAAACCATCCACTCCATTCCTATGTATATTCCGGACGCCCCCGCAAGATTGATTGTTCGGGGTGAGGTCTATATGCCAAAAAAGAGCTTTGCGCGTTTGAATGCAAAGCAGGAAGAAGATGGAAAGCCTTTATTTGCAAACCCCAGAAATGCTGCAGCTGGCTCTCTACGCCAGCTGGATCCCAAAATCGCTGCAGCAAGAGGTTTGGATATATTTGTGTTTAATGTCCAGTTAGCAGAGGGTATGGCCTTTGATAAGCACAGTCAATCCTTGGATTATTTAAAGAGACTGCAGTTTAAAGTGATTGATTGGCGTGTGCTTTCCTCTGTTGATCAGATTCACAAACAGGTGATGGCTATCAATGAGAATCGGGAGCAACTACCTTGTGATATTGACGGAGCAGTCATTAAAGTAGATGCGCTTTCTATTCGACAGGCACTTGGTGCAACTGCGAAATTCCCCAGATGGGCTGCTGCATATAAATATCCTCCTGAAATTAAGCCTACGGTTATTGAGGATATTATTATTCAGGTTGGTAGAACCGGTGTTCTGACGCCAAAGGCTGTGGTGAAGCCCGTTCGGTTAGCCGGTACAACGGTTACAAATGCTACCTTGCACAATCAGGATTTTATTGCTGAAAGGGATATTCGTATCGGTGATACGGTTCAAATTCGCAAGGCCGGTGAGATCATTCCAGAAATTTTGGAAGTTGATCTGTCTAAACGACCGGCCGGCGCCGTACCATACAACATTCCAACTACATGCCCCGTGTGTGGCGCACCTGCCCGTAGAGATCAGGACGGCGCATTCTTGCGTTGCACCGGCGCAGCATGTCCTGCACAGCTTTCCAGAACCATTACGCATTTCGTCAGCCGTGATGCTATGGATATTGAAGGCTTTGGTTCTGCGATCGTAGATGCATTGGTTGATAGAGGGCTTATTCGCTCCGTTGCAGATATCTATTATCTCACCCTTGATGAAGTTAAGAGCCTTTGGCAAAAGGGTGATGTAGCGGCCAAGAAGCTCCTTGCTGCCATCGAAAACAGCAAAAGCCAGGATGTAAGTAAGCTGATCTACGCCCTGGGAATTCGTCAGGTGGGAGCAAAGACCGGTAAGGTTTTGGCAAGCGCGTTTGGTTCTCTGGACGGCTTGATGGAAGCGACGGTGGAGGAATTGACGCAAGTGCCGGATGTAGGCTCTGTTACAGCCGATTTCATTGCAGATTGGTTTGCACAGCCCCAGTCTCAGGAAATTATCAAGCGTCTTCGGGATGCAGGAGTCAATTTCCAGTCTACAAAGGTAGTATCTGACGCACGGTTTGCCGGCATGACTTTTGTACTAACCGGCACGCTGGAGAAGTTTACCAGAGATGAAGCAACTGAGAAGATTGAACTTTACGGAGGAAAGGCTTCCGGCTCAGTTTCCAAGAAGACAAGTTATGTTGTTGTTGGCGAGAATGCCGGTGTCAAGGAACGCAAAGCCAGGGAATTGGGAATTCCTATTTTATCAGAAGATGAATTTTTAGCGATGATTCAATAAAAGATAACGGGTCTGTTAGAAACAGACCCGTTAAATATTACAGCTTGAAATCCTCATCATTGTATTTTGAAAAATTAAGCGCCTTCGGTTTGGGCGGAATTCGCTTACAGGGATCGTAAACGAATTTTCTGCAGCAATAGGAAGCAGCAACGACTCCATGCTTTGTGCATAAAATCTGGTCATTTTCCAGTTTTGTGCCGTAACTGCAATAACTGCAGGAACTGGGTATTTTTTTGCGAAACAGCATAGTTCTGCTCCTTTCACATTCTCATTTAAGATCATTATACATGATTTATCTACAGAATGCTACAACTTTTTTGTTGGATATAAAATTCTGTGCGAATATTCCTACTGAGAGGAATAAGAATAGAATAATCCATTTTATATCGAATCGATGCTCAGGCGGGAACATCAAAAATTGTGCGACCGCTGACAGAACAACACTAAATATACATTGCAGCATTTTTCCCGGGAAATAGTTTCCAAAACCTACCTCGCCGGTAACGGAAAGCGTTTGCATACTGACGCAAAGCCCACCAAAGGACAGTATTGCGGCACACAGAATAAAACGAAGTCCGTCATGAGTAATGAATTCTGCAGAAATGATTCCGTTTGAAAGTTCCAGCAATCCGCAAATTGCAGTCTGTAGCTCTCTTGGTGCCAGCCATAAGAACCACCGGTCAAAAAATCCAATTATAATTCGGAATATAACGACCCAACCGCAAATATTCCCCATGATTTTAAGACTGCTGTTAAGTGCTATGGGAACAGATGTGGGTTTGCTTTGGATATTAGAACATTTATCTTTGCTTTTCTTTGATGTTACAATTCCTACAAATATTGCTGAGAGTATATGTATCAGCCACAATATCCATACAGCATAAACAGGAAATAGCCTGCCGACCATACCAAACAGAAACGCAGGTCCTGCATTGTTACAAAAACCCAACATATGCTGGGCACTTTGTTTTGAAATTGCCCCCTGCCGATATGCTTCTGCAACCATACCTGCACCGGTTGGATAGCCGCCCAAAAAGCTCAAAACAAGTATGGATTCTGCACCCTCGGGAACACCGCATAAACAACTAAGTTTCTTTATGGCCGGTATTTTAGTCCCAAGAAGGAGCCCGGGGAGCATTACTGTTAAAAATAAAAAGGGGAATAGGGACGGTATCACTACTGCGATACATAACTGTATCCCTTCCTGTGCGCCGGTCAGAGCGGTTTTTGCATCAAGGATCAATACGGCCATTGATACAAATAAGATGCCGGCAGTAAGTAGTCTCTTTCCGTTTCTCAATTACATCACCTCTGTTAAAAGTATGCAGGATCAGTAAAAAACAGCCCATAAACTTCATAGACTTACCCCAAAGGGGGAGCTAGCAAATGAAGGAACGAAATAACATGCTGGAACGAATGGCGGTTGCCACAGATCTGGCGTCGGAACCAACGCCAATGCAACCGCTTGTAGAAATTATTGGAAGTGGGCGAGTTTTGGTGGAGAATCATCGGGGCGTTTCTGCTTATGACAGCAAGCAAATTTGTATTAAAATGCGCTATGGTGTGCTCATGGTTTGCGGCAACAGGTTAGAGTTGATAAAGATGACAAAGCAACAACTAATTATTTCCGGTGAAATTAATGATCTGCACCTGTGCAAGGGAGGCTAGTGAAATGGGCAAATTGCAATTACTGACAGGCGCAGTGCGAATTGAGCTGATTAGTGCAGATATTCCAACGCTGCTCAACCGCCTGAATCAGGAAGATATTTCACTGGAGGATATTGCTGTAATAGATGAGATTTCATTTCGTGCCACAGTACAAAGGCTTCACATCAATAGAATTATAGCAATTACACAGGATAGAGGAGATAAGCTGACAGTGCTATGGGAGAAGAGTATAAATCGCTTTTTCCGGCGCTTATCGATTCGGCCTGTGTTATTGATTGGTGTATCTATTTTGCTGTTTCTTGCGGTATTTCTACCTACCAGAATTATCTTTGTTAGAGTAGAAGGAAATTCGGTCGTACCAACAAAGCAAATTATGGAAATGGCGGATGTTTGCGGAATATCCTTGTTTGCCTCCAGGCGGCATGTGCGAAGTGAGAAGGTGAAAAATGCGCTGCTAGATAAACTTCCACAGCTACAGTGGGTTGGGGTAAACACCAGCGGTTGCGTTGCTACAATCCGTGTAACGGAGAAAACGACAAAACAGCAGCAAAGTGAAGTTACAGGCGGTGTGAGCAACATTATTGCTGTAAGGGACGGCATAATTTTGGATTTTACGGCTACGCAAGGGGAAGTTTTGTGCCAGATCGGACAGGCGGTAAGGGCGGGGGAAACCCTTGTGTCAGGATACAAGAACTGTGGAATCGCGATCAAAGCGACTCGTGCAAAGGGTGAAGTTTATGCAAAGACTTTACACGATTTACAGATTGTAACACCTTTAACCAAGTTAAATCGGGGTGAAATTATCCGACAGGAGACAAAGTACAGCATTTTATTTGGAAAAAAACTTATAAAATTGCATAAAGATAGTGGAATTTCAGATACCAGTTGTGTTAGAATATATGATGAATATGTATGGAGTCTTCCTGGCGGCTTTTCCTTGCCGATTTCTCTGATTAAAGAGACATATGTAACCTATGCGCCTGTGCAGGAACCGCAGACAGATGATTGTGAATGGCTGGCAGATGCCGCTGCTCAATACTTGCAGACGCAAATGATAGCAGGTCAAATTATATCCCAAAATGTAAATTTGGAAATGTTGGATGACGTTTATTATTTGAACGGAACATACAGCTGTGTAGAAATGATCGGTCAGGAGAAGAAAGAAGAACTATTACAGAGGTGAATGCTTTGGCTGAAAGAATTGTGAATGCAGAACGTGTTGAGGACCTGATTAGTGTCTTTGGCTCCTTTGATGAAAATATTAGAAGAATTGAAGAAGCGTTGGATGTTTCCATTATCAACCGTGGAACAGAATTGAAGGTGAGCGGTGATGACGAGGCTGTGGACAAAGCATCACGCGCCCTGGACGGCTTGTTAACATTGGCTGCAAAAGGCGAGGTTATTGACGAACAACGGGTGCGCTATCTTATTACGCTTGTAAAAGAGGGGAATGATACGCAGGTTGCTAAAATAGCCAAGGATGTTGTATGTATTACCGCAAACGGAAAGCCGATTAAAGCAAAGACCGTTGGTCAGCAGGAATATATGAAGGCCATCGGGAAGCATACCATAACCTTAGGCGTAGGTCCTGCCGGTACTGGCAAGACCTATTTGGCAGTTGCTGCTGCAGTTGCGGCATTCCGGGAAAGAACGGTCAACCGAATTATTCTCACCAGACCTGCAGTAGAAGCCGGCGAGAGACTCGGCTTTTTGCCCGGTGATCTGCAAAATAAGGTGGATCCTTACTTGCGACCGCTGTATGATGCCCTCTATGAGATGCTGGGACCTGAAACATTCCAAAAGTATCAGGAGCGGGGATCTATTGAGGTTGCACCTTTGGCATATATGCGTGGCAGAACCTTGGATGATAGCTTTATTATTTTGGATGAGGCCCAAAACACCACAAAGGAGCAGATGAAAATGTTCCTGACGCGGCTTGGATTTGGCTCTAAGATCGTCATTACCGGTGATGTTACACAGATTGACCTACCCAATGATAAGACATCCGGTTTGAAGGATGCTATTCGCGTGTTGGAATCCGTCAAGGATATTGCAATCTGCCGGCTGACCTCTGCTGATGTTGTTCGGCACGCACTGGTGCAAGAGATTATTAATGCATACGAAAAGGCTGAGAAAAAGGCCGAAAACCCCAAGGCAGCCAAACAAAGGAAGAATTAACATGAACAGAAAGATCAATATTGCGTTTGACCATTTCACACTGCAAAAATATGCAGTTAGCAAAATTATACGCAAATGCATTGACACTGCATTGAATGCAGAAGGTGTAACAATTCCTTGTGAGATCAATGTATTTGTTACCGGTGATGAAGGGATTCGCCAAATTAATAAAGCCACCAGATCCATCGATAAGGCAACAGATGTGCTAAGTTTTCCTATGTTTCAATTTGACGCAGGAAACTATCCTGATGACTGGTCGGCTTACATAGATCCGGAGACCGGACTTTGCCCTCTTGGGGACATGGCAATTTCTCTGCAAAGGGCAACACAACAGGCGGAAGCCTTTGGACACAGTTCTCGAAGAGAGATCGGATATTTAACGATTCACTCCGTATTGCACCTGTTAGGCTATGATCATTTAGACGAGGGTGAACAAAAGAAACAAATGCGCGCTCGGGAAGAAGCAATTGCCGCTCTGATTTCCAAAATGCAGCGCTGATAACCGTTACAAAGGAGACAATTATGGCTACAAAAACTGCAATGATTACAATTGCCGGCAGACCGAATGTGGGAAAATCTACCCTTACCAATTATTTGGTTGGCGAGAAGATTGCAATCGTTTCCAATAAACCCCAAACCACCCGTAACCGCATTTGCGGTGTTGTTACAAAGGACGACACACAGTTTGTGTTTATTGATACACCCGGCTTCCATAAGCCTCGTACCAAGCTGGGAGATTATATGGTCAATATCACAAGAGAATCGATTGTTGATGTGGATTTGACCATATTGATGATTGAGCCGATTGCGTCTGTAGGTCCACAGGAACAGGGTTTGATCGATCAGTTAAAGGCCAGAAATTGCCCTGCGATTTTGGCAATCAATAAGATTGATTCAGTAGAAAAAGATGTTCTGCTGGAAGTGATTGATGTATATTCTAAGGCTGCAGAATTTGCCTGCATTATTCCTATTTCTGCAAAAACTGGCGATGGTATAGATGCGCTGCTGGCGGAATGCAAGAAATATGCTATTGAAAGTCCGTTTCTGTTCCCTGAAGATGTTACAACCGATCAGCCGGAGCGTCAGGTTATGGCTGAAATTATCCGGGAAAAATTACTTTGGTGTTTGGATCGGGAAGTACCCCATGGTACTGCCGTAGAGATAACCAAATTTTCAGAGCGAGACAATGGCGTGATAGATATTGATGCTACAATTTACTGCGAAAAGGCAAGTCATAAAGGCATTATCATTGGCAAGCGCGGCGACATGCTAAAGAAGATTTCTTCTATAGCTAGAGGAGATTGCGAGAAATTCATGGGAACGCGGGTATACCTGACCACATGGGTCAAGGTAAAGGAGAATTGGCGCGACAGTGATTTCCTCGTCCGTAATTTCGGTTACAGAGAATAATTACCATGTCTAACTGCTCCGGTGTTGGCAAATCCTATAACCGGAGGGATGAAAATGGATTCGAAGGATTATTGGCAGATGTTTATGGAGACCGGTGCTCCGGAATTGTATCTGCTGTATCAAAATGCACGAAAAATGGAGATAAACCATGTACTTGAAGACAGAGGGACTGGTTCTCCGGGTTACAGCCTACAATGATCACGATGCATTATTAACGCTGCTAACCAGAGATCATGGAAAGATTACTGTAAAGGCCAGAGGGGTAAGGAGAAAGAATAGCCCCTTGGTTGCACCTTGCCAGCTGCTGACCTACGGTGAGTTCACCCTATTTGAATACAGGGGAATGTATACCATCAACGAAGCCGTTGCTTCTGAATTGTTTCAGCAGCTGCGTCGGGACTTGTGTAAACTTTCCCTTGGTACATATTTTGCACAGGTTGCTGAGGTGATTTCGCAGGAAGATATTCCGAATCCGGAGCTGCTGTCCTTGGTTCTGAATTGCCTATATGGTTTATCTAAATTGGATTTGCCGGAAAAACTGGTTAAGTCTGTATTTGAGCTGCGGGCTGCTTGTATTACCGGATATATGCCGGATCTTCACGGTTGCCACCGATGTGGTGCGCAAACACCAGATCGGTTTGATATATCTCAGGGGCGGTTAGAATGTACGCTCTGCCGGGATTGGGCGTCAGGTGGCATTCGGTTGCCGATTACACCGGGAATGCTGGATGCCATGCGATATATTTGCTTGTGCGATTCTAAAAAGCTGTTTTCTTTTCAAACAAATGCACAGACTCTGGACGAGTTGTCCGGCCTCACAGAAAGCTACTTGACTACCCAGCTTGAGAGAGGTTTTTCTACACTGGATTTTTATAAGTCCCTTAGCAATACTGCGCAGAATATCTAGGAGATTACAATGTCTGATCTATACACTAAATCATTACAAAAACTGGAATTGAATATGGTTCTGCAACAGCTTGCAGATTGTGCCGGAAGCCAGGCGGGAAAGCGTGCTTGCCTGAGTCTGTTTCCGGCAACTGATTTGGAGGATGTTCGTGGGATGCTGGCACAAACAACTGCAGCAGTTGACCTTAGCACAAAGAAGGGCTATCCCTCTTTTTCTGCGGTTGTGGATGTGAGCACATCTCTGGAGCGGGCTTATAAAGGTGGAAGCCTGAATCCCGGTGAGCTTCTGAAAATTGCGGGCGTACTGCGCTGTACCCGCTCTGTAAAGGATTATGGAGACGAGGATGCACAGCAGACAGTTCTCTACCCGCTGTTCCGAATGCTGGTACCCAATAAGTATCTTGAAGATAAGATATACAAGGCCATCGTCTCTGAGGAGGAGATTGCAGATGCAGCCAGTGCGGAGCTTGCTGATATTCGCCGCCACATCCGTATTCAAAGTGGCAAAATCAAAGAGAGTCTGCAAAAGGTAATTTCATCACCTGCATTTGCAAAGTATCTAAGAGAGCCCATTATTACAATTCGGCAGGGTAGATATGTAGTTCCTGTGAAAAGCGAGTGTAAAAATGAAATTCCCGGCATGGTGCATGATGTATCGGCAACCGGCTCTACTTATTTTATTGAGCCGATGACTGCTGTGAATGCCAATAATGCTTTACGGGAATTGGAATTAAAGGAACAGAAAGAAATTGAACGGATTCTTGCGGAGCTATCCAGCGAGGCATCTGCCTATGCAGAGGCAATTAATGACAATGTCCGCTTGCTGATCTCACTGGACACTATATTTGCGAAAGCCCGTCTTTCCTATAAGATGCGGGCATGGGCACCCCTTGTGAACGATCAGGGCATTATTGATCTTCGCAACGCAAGACATCCCATTATTGATCAAAAGGTTGTTATACCGATTTCTGTTCGCCTTGGAACGGATTTTGATACTATGATCATTACCGGCCCAAACACAGGCGGTAAAACCGTAACCTTGAAGACAATTGGTCTTTTAACTTTAATGGCTGAATGTGGTCTGCATATTCCGGCAGGCGACGGAAGTACCTTATCTGTATTTAGCTCTATTCTTGCTGATATTGGCGATGAGCAGTCTATTGCCCAGAGCCTTTCTACATTCTCCAGCCATATGCGAACCATTGTGGATATCGTTGGTCAGTGTGATGGTGAAACACTTGTCTTGTTTGACGAGCTGGGTGCCGGTACAGATCCCGCCGAGGGCGCTGCATTGGCGATTGCACTTATTGAGTTTTGTAGGAAGATGGGTAGTCGCGTTGCTGCAACAACCCACTATGCCGAATTGAAGCTATATGCAATGCGGACAGAGGGCGTTATTAATGCTTCCTGCGAGTTTGATGTAGAGACCTTGAAGCCTACCTATAAGCTGTTAATTGGCATTCCGGGTAAGTCTAACGCATTTGCAATTTCCAGACGCCTTGGCCTGCCTGAGGACATTTTGAAAGAAGCTGCAGATCTAATCGGTAAAAATGACCGGGATTTTGAGGATGTACTTTCTCAGCTTGAACATCAGCGTCAGATGATGGAGTCTGCCCGAAACGAGGCAGAGCAGCTCCGTAAGGAAACGGAAGCTGTGAAAAAGCAGAGTGAAGCATATAGTGCCCAGCTTGAAATTGAAAAGGAAAGGGCAATGGAGCAGGCGCGTCGTCAGGCTCAGTCCATTATTGAGGATGCCCGAAGTGCTGCAAATGCAGCAGCTGAAGAAATTAAAGCGTTAAAAAAGCAGCTTGCAGATAATGCTGACACTCAGGGGATCAACCAACGACAGGCACAACTGCGCAGAGGACTCAACGATGCAGAAAATAAGATTCGCGCCGGAGAACGGCAGCAGAAGCGCCCTGAACCAACTAGAAGTATTATTATTGGTGATACTGTAGAATTGTTAAAGCTTGGTACAAAAGCAAGTGTTATTGCAATTAATAAGGACGGAAGTTATCAATTGCAGGCAGGTATCCTGAAAATGACAGCAAAGGCTGAAGAGATTTATTTGCTTGAGCAAAGCAATCCCTATGAGCAGAAGAAAGTTCGTCCTGCCCATTCCGGAAAAGAAATGAAAATGTCCGCGCTTTCCTCTGAGATCGATCTGCGTGGCATGGACAGTGTGGAGGCGATCTGTGTGTTGGATCGTTATTTAGATGAGGCAATGCGCTCCAATCTTCCTTCTGTGCGTATTATTCACGGAAAGGGAACTGGCACATTGCGCGCAGCCGTTCAACAATCTCTTCGTAAGAATAAATTCATTAAAAGGTTTCGCCTTGGTGCTTACGGTGAAGGTGAGGACGGCGTAACTATCGCTGAGTTCTATTGAGATGTAATACTGGGAATAATCGTAAATCAGTTGACTTTTTCTGTTTATTTGGTATCATAAGTACAGAAGACTGAGCGGTTTAGCTTGGCATAAAGGAGTGTTTCTATGTGCAATAAAGAAATTGTTGTTCGCTGTGAATCCGGTCTGCACAATAAGCAGGCAACCTATTTTGTCCAGAAGGCAAATGAGTTTGAGAGCAGCATTTGGCTGGAATATGAAAACCGTAAGATGAACGCAAAGAGTTTGCTCGGTATTATCTATCTTGGTATCGTTACCGGAACAACGGTTACTTTATCTGCTTCCGGTTCTGATGCGGAGCAGGCTGTTGAGGCGCTGAGTGCCTTGCTGCAGCGTGATGTTTATTGATTTTTATACTGCCGTCTCAATGCTGTTTCTCTGCATTGAGACGGTTTTCTTCGGAGATTAAACTATGAATTTGGCGGAATTGAAGGATAAGGCTGCAAGTCTCCCGCTTGCGCCGGGCGTATATATAATGCGCGATTCGGATGATCGTGTAATTTATGTCGGTAAGGCGAAAAAACTGAAGAACCGCGTAACTCAATATTTTCAGGATACTGCATCTCATTCGCCAAAAACGCGACTGATGGTGAGCAAAATAAGTAGATTCGATGTTATTGTTGCTGCCTCTGAGTTCGAAGCATTGGTCTTGGAATGCTCCCTGATTAAGCGGTATTTGCCAAAATATAATATCCTTCTCAAGGATGATAAGGGGTATCCTTATTTGCGATTGGACACGAAAGAACACTATCCAAGAATCACGATGGTCAATAAATTTGCTGATGACGGAGCAGGATACTATGGTCCGTACGGAAGCAGGAGTGTTACCCAGGAGTTGATGGACGCCATCCGTCTTTGCTTGCGATTGCCGGACTGCAATAAACAGTTTCCAAGAGATATAGGGAAGGGTAGACCTTGCCTGAATTATCACATGAATCAGTGTGCTGGATGGTGTATTAAAGACAAATATCAAGAATATAGAAACACGATTGAACAAGCAAAACGGCTTTTAGAAGGAAATTATAAGCAAGTTGCTGACGGCATCAAGAAGGATATGCTTCGGGCTGCCGAAGATCTGAACTTTGAGCTTGCTGCCAACCTGCGGGATCGGCTAAATGCTGTAGAATCCCTTGGTAAAAAGCAACTGGTTACAGCCGGAACGCTGGCAGACACAGATGTAATTGGATTTGCCGGCACAGGGACAAAGGATTGCTTTACGGTTTTGCATTTCAGCGGCGGTAATTTATTGGATAAGGATTATGAGATCATTTCTACAGTAGATGACCCGCAGAGTGCTGTATCCAGCCTGTTGAAGCAGTATTATCTTGGGCGTGGTTTTGTTCCGAAACGTGTGCTTCTTCCTTTTCCGGTAGATGATATTCCCTTGTTTGCACAACTGATTCATGAGCAATTTGGGCAACCTTGCAAGTTTATCGTCCCGCAGCGGGGGGATAATCTTCGTTTGGTAAAATTGGCAATTAAGAATGCGAAGGAAGAAGCGCAACGGGTTACCAGCCAGGAGGAGCATATTCTTAGTTCGATAACTTTGTTGGGGAAGATGCTCTCTATTGACCTGCCCAGGCGTATTGAATCTTTTGACATTTCCAATATTTCCGGTACAGATATCGTTGCCAGCATGGTCGTCTATATTGACGGAAAGCCCAGTAAGCGTGATTTTAGACGCTTTAAAATTAATGACTTAGAAAATCAGGACGACTATGCTTCTGTGGCACAAGTGGTTGAGCGGAGATTTAAGCATTACCTTTCAACAGATGTCGGCTTTGATGTGTTGCCTGATCTTCTGCTTATAGATGGGGGTGCGGTTCATGCCATGACGGCGCGCAGGGTGCTGGAGTCGATGAGTTTGTCCGTGCCGGTATTTGGCATGGTAAAGGACGACAGACACCGTACGCGGGCGCTTGTGAGCCCACAGGGGGATGTTGTATCTATCGACTCCCAGCAAGCAGTATTCTCTTTAATTGGAAACATTCAGGAACAGACCCATAATTTTGCAATAAACTACCACAGAAAATTGCGGAGCAAGCGGCTACGGTATTCACAGCTGGATCAAATCGCTGGAATCGGACCGAAACGCAAGCAGGAACTGTTGCGGATATATCGTTCTATCGATGCAATTTCGAAAGCATCCCTACCCGAGCTTGAGAAACATTTGCCGAAGAATGCCGCTTTTTCTGTATATCAGCATTTTCACAGAATGGAAGACAAGGAGGAATTATGCGAGTAATTACGGGAAAAGCCCGGGGCGTAACATTAAAAACGCCTGACGGACTGCTTACCCGACCTACAGCAGATCGGGTAAAGGAAGCGCTGTTTAGCATTATCCAATTCGACATCCCCTGTGCTTCAGTGCTTGACCTTTTTGGCGGTACCGGTCAGCTTGGTATTGAGGCATTGAGCAGAGACGCAAAGCGTGCTGTGTTTGTAGACGCCCGGGAGGATGCGTGCAAATTGATTCGGGAGAATTTAAGAAGAACAAAACTTGAGGCTAACGCCGAGGTTGTTCGCTCTGATTATCAGATGTTCTTGAATAAATGCCGTGAAAAGTTTGATATTATCTTTCTGGATCCACCGTATGCAGAAAAATTTTTAGAAAAATCTTTAAATTTGATAACAGAAATTGACATTTTGCATTCTGGTGGTATAATAGTAACAGAGCGACCAGTAGAAAAGGAACTTTCGTGTGAGTTTTTTGGCTATTCTCGCTCAAAAGATTATCATTACGGTAAGACGATCCTTACGATTTTTCGCAAGGACTGATTGGTAAAGAAGGTACAGATGAAGGTTGCGATCTATCCGGGTAGCTTCGATCCGATCACCAGCGGCCATTTAAATATCATTCAGCGGGCATCAAAAATTTTTGATAAGCTGATTGTTTGCGTAATGGTCAATGCGGTGAAGGTTCCGATGTTTTCCCGCTACGAAAGGGTCGAGATGATCCGTAGCGTTATTGCTGATCTTCCGAATGTGGAGGTAGATGCCTCTGATGAACTGTTAGCGGAGTATGCAAGGCGCAAGGGTAGCTGCGTTATCCTAAAAGGGTTGCGCGCAGGCTCTGATTTCGAAAACGAATTCCAAATGGCTTTGATCAATCATAAGATTAATCCCAGTTTGGATACAATGTTCTTAACTGCGGAATCCCAGTATATGTATCTGAGTTCCAGCACGGTTAAGGAACTGGGAAGTTATGATGTAGATTTGTCTGACTTCCTGCCTGATCCTATTATACCAGTATTTAAGCAGCGAATCGCTGTTATTCGCCAAGGAGGAAATAGAAAATGAACGAACAGAATATCGAAGATATTATCTCTGCGCTGTATGACATGGTGCAGGATGCCAGAGCATTGCCTCTGGGCGCAGACAAGTGCATTCTGGAGCGTGATAAGGTTCTGGATATGCTCGATGAGATCATTGCCCAGCTGCCTGCAGAACTGAAGCAGGCCCGCACTATCGTTGATTCTCGTAATGAGCTGATTGGTCAGGCCCGTAGAGAAGCTGAGACATTGATCCGTCAGGCACAGGAGAAGGCTGATCAGATGATTGCTGAAGAGGCGATTTATCAGGAGGCGAAGCGTCAGTGCCAAGAGATGGTTCTGCAAACTCAAAATCGTATGGCTGAGCTCCGCAAGGCAAGCAATGACTATATGGACGACGCTCTGCGCCGTACTGAAGAAGCGGTTGCTATGTCTCTTGAGGATGTGCGGGATACTCGTACTAAATTCAAGGCTCTCATCGAAGCACAGGAAAAGCGCTCTGCGGCTACTGAGGAAGAATTTGAAGCCTAATAGAAAGACAGCTCAAATTTTATATTTGAGCTGTCTTTATAATTAAGAGGAGGTTATGTTATGGAGTATATGGATAGATATCAGTTCTGGTGCGATGCAAATCTGCCAGATGATGTACAAAAGGAATTAAATGCGATTGAGAATGATGCTGAGGAGCTAAAAAGCCGTTTTGGCAGCGAACTTGCATTTGGTACTGCCGGTATGCGTGGTATTATGGGCGTGGGCAGCAATCGTCTAAACCGTTATACCGTTCGCAGAGCTGCACAGGGTATGGCTGCATGGTTGAGCACCACAGACCTACCCCAGAAAGCTGCGATCGGCTACGATTCCCGTCATAATTCCACCTTGTTTGCAGAAGTGTGTGCAGTTGCTTTTGCCGAAGCGGGCATTGAAACCTATTTGTATGACCGACTTGCACCTACTCCTATGCTTTCGTTTGCTGTTCGGGAATTGGGCTGTGGCTGCGGTATCGTTATTTCTGCAAGCCATAACGCCGGTGCTTACAACGGCGTCAAATGTTACGGACCTGACGGTTGCCAAATGACCGATGAGCCTGCAGCGATTGTTACTGAGAAAATCAGCGCAATTCCTTACTTCGTCCCCGAGAGCAAGCCCTTTGCTGCATTTATGCAGGATGGTTGCATCCATTATATTGGGCAAGAGGTTTGGGATAAGTATTATGAAACGATTTTGGCAGAAGCGGTTAATCCCGACATCATTTCCAAGGCTGGTCTTAACGTCGTCTATACACCCTTGTGCGGTACAGGTAATGAGCCTGTGAGAACAGTCCTTGGCCGACTTGGTGTTAATATTGTCGTTGTATCCTGCCAGGAAAAGCCGGACGGTGATTTTAAAACCTGCGAATATCCCAATCCGGAAACAGATGCTGCATTGAATGAAAGCTACAAGGTAGCAGATGCAACACCTTGCGATGTGATTTTAGGTACTGACCCTGATGCAGATAGAATTGCAATTGCTGTTCCTTATAATGGCGGTTACAAGAAATTGTCCGGTAATGAACTTGGTTGCTTGCTGATGGATTATGTTCTGAAGGCAAGAAGATCCCGCAATGATATTCCTGAGGGTGCAATCGTAGTTCGTAGCATTGTGTCCTCACCCTTGGCTGATCGAATTGCAGAACGCTATGGGGTTGAAATGAAGGCTGTTTTGACCGGTTTTAAGTACATTGGCGGCGAGATCCTGAAATTGGAGCAGATCAACCAGGAGAATAAGTTTGTTTTTGGATTCGAGGAAAGCTGTGGTTATCTGAAGGGAACATATGCTCGGGATAAAGATGCAGTTGTTGCTGCTGTCCTTGTTTGTGAAATGGCAGCTGACCTGAAATTGCAGGGCAAGACAATCCTGGACGCTTTGGATGGCTTGTATCGTGAGTATGGACATTACCTTGCCCATGTTCAGAGTATTGAGTTGACCGGTGCAGATGCAATGCAGAAGGCTGCAGACATGATGGCTAATCTACGTCAGCGAGTGCCCAAAACTATTGGAGGTAAGGTTGTTACTGGCGTCCGCGATTATCGTACAAGTATAGATAAAAACCTGATAACCGGTGAAGAAACGGTTATTGACCTGCCAAAATCAAATGTTCTTGAATTCTCACTTGGTGATAGCGGAAGTGTTATCGTTCGTCCGTCTGGTACTGAACCGAAGGTGAAGTTTTATTATACAGCAATTGCAGAGGATCAGAAATCTGCAGCCAATTTACTAAAGCTTATGGCTGATCAAATGTCTCAATAAGATAACTACTGTTAGCGCCACAGATGATTCTGTGGCTCTGTTATTATCTTGTTCTATTATTTTTTTATTTGAATAAGTTAGATTGAAAGGAGATGGTTAGCGAATGGATAAACGAAAAGGAAGAGGGGATTCTGTATCGTTGATGAAAGGGATTGGGATCGGTGTAATTACAGCAGCAATTGTAAGTTTGTTGCTTTCTGTAGTCATTACTATTCTCTTGATAAATGAGTACATTGATGTATATCCGCTGCGATATTATACACTTGGTATTACAGTGATAGGTTCTCTGAGCGGGTGTATGACATCCGGAAAACTAACGAAAGATGGCGTGGCGATTGCTGCAGGGTTAACAGGTGCAACATATTTGTTCTTACTAATAGCAATTGGGATATTGGCATTTGACACAGGTTTTGATAAAGTGTGGACAGGGCTAATCGCAGTGATTGTTGGTTGCGTTATTTCGTGTGCATTCTGCATAAGACAGAAGGGCGTAGGGAAGAGAAGGAAAGGCATCGTTTGTTAAAATGCACAAATTTCCATAATAGGTAAGTATAATTTACCTGTCTGCGCATTTTTGCAATTAATCTTGCAAAAACAACATCTAGTGTTTTTGGTTATATCGCTATCGCAACATCTTGGCAATAGTTTAAAATGGTAAATTATATTTTCGGAATATGCAGAACAGTTAACATAAAAATGTTAACATAAAAACCAGCATTATTCACAAATCATGTAAATTTATTCGCTTTTGCTTGAAATTTAGTTGATTTTGGTGTATAGTATTTGAGCAATCTATTTTGATGGCATTTTTTGGCCTTCTGCATCTTGCTAAATTCTGTTAACCATTTTCAACAATTCCTGATCTACCTTGGAGGATATATGGTTAACATGGTAAAGAGAAGGCGAAACGATCCGGGCAATTTACGCAAGAGAAACCTCATAATCCTTGTATTTTTTTGGATATCCGGCACTTGTATAGGTTTGTATTTTGGCTTTAGACACGATCAGCTTTTGGCTGATTTGATGCTACAGGCAGTTTCTTCTCATGCATTATGGACTGGCTGTTTTTTGAAGGTATTATTCCCGTTGCTTCTTTGCATTGGAGCGGCTATATTTTCCTTTCCTGCAGCTATATACGCATCCTGTCTTGTGAAAGGGATTTGCTTTAGCTGCTGCACCTATGCTGTATACATAACATTTAACTGCGCTGCCTGGATCGTATACTTATTGTTGCTATTTTCTGATCTTTGCGTAATTGTTATGCTTTTTCTGTTGTTATTTAAAATTCTTTTACAGCAAAGATTGACCCAGAAAATTATACCGGCATACATTGCTGTTGCGCTGCTATGTTGTGCCGTTGATTATTTTGTCTTGTCGCCTTTTTTGACGAGATTGATGTATTATTCTTAGAAAGGTTTGCATATTCATGTTGGATTTGATTCATGCCTATGAAAATTACCTGACAAAGGTAAAACAGGCATCTGTCAACACAATAGCTTCCTATATGCGTGATATTCGGCAATTTGCTGAGTGGCTAAGCGATCAAGTAGGAACCGATTTGATTGATGCAAGACAACAGAACATTGTTGCTTACATGGCATACTTGTCCAGCGATGGTAGATCCGCAGCCACTGTATCCAGAAGCCTTGCCAGCCTGAAGAATTTCTACGCATACTTGGTTTCCTTTGGCTTTCTTGAAAAGACTCCGGTAAATGATGTGCATGTATGTAGAGGAGAAAAAAAGCTTCCTCAAATACTTACAGGCCGTGAAATCGAACTTTTGCTGGCACAGCCTGCTTGTGTAGATGCCAAGGGCTATCGAGACAAAGCAATGCTAGAGGTTATGTATGCAACCGGCATTCGCGTATCCGAATTAATTGATTTGGATATCGACGATGTGAATCTTGACCTTGGTGTTATTAAGTGCACAAGTGCGAAAAAAACGCGCTCCATCCCGCTATACCCGGCGGCACTGCGTGCGTTGAGCGCATATTTGCGCGAGATTCGCGATTCAATGATCGCTTCCGAAGATGAACAAGCCTTATTTGTAAATGTTAGCGGCGTTCGCATGAGCCGTCAGGGCTTCTGGAAGATACTGAAACATTATCAGGATTCTGCTAACATCGACAAGGAAATCACGCCGCATATGCTGCGCCATAGTTTTGCTGTGCATCTCTTGGAAAATGGCGCTGATCTTGGTTCCTTGCAGGAGTTGATGGGGCATTGTGATATTTCTTCAACGCAGCTCTACACGCAAATGATCAATCAAAAATTAAAATCGGTATACGAAAAATGTCATCCTAAAGCATAAAACGGTCTATCAATTCTTATTGGAATGATAGACCGTTATTTTTTATTTGCAATAACACTAAAAAATTCTCCCCAAATTCAGCATTTGGGGAGAGAGGGGAGTGTGAACATTTAAATACCGGTCATAGCAGCCAGTACATCTACTTCAATCCGCTGAATGCTGCGCTGCATATCCACTGCATCGTCAATATCCACATCGGTATACGCACCGTTGTTGGTACAAACCACACGATTGGTTTTGCCCTGCAGGAGGAGTTCGACTGCTAGGAAGCCCATTTTTGTAGCATTTACCCGATCACGACCGGTGGGGGCACCACCACGCTGGATATGCCCCAGCACTGTAACGCGAGGATCCATGTCCAGAGAAGCTCTAATCTTTGCAGCAATTTCAGCAGCAGAACCAGCGCCCTCGGCAACAACGATCATATAATGGGTAAATCCGTTAAATCGGGCTTGGCGAATCTTTTCTACAACATCTCTTTCAAAATTGATAGGTTCTTCAGGAACCAGCACTGCAGTTGCACCCACAGCCAAACCAACATACATCGCAAGATAGCCGGCATTACGGCCCATAACCTCAACCACAGAACAGCGCTCATGGGATTGCATAGTATCGCGCAACCTATCGATACATTCAATAGCGGTATTTGCAGCTGTGTCAAAGCCAATTGAGTAATTGGAGCAATGGATATCATTGTCAATTGTAGCAGGGATGCAGACTACATTAATACCGTGATGTGATAATGCTCTTGCACCGCGGAACGTACCATCGCCACCAATAGCTACAATGCCGTCCAAGCCCAGGAATTTACAGGCAGAAACTGCCTTTTTTTGACCTTCTTCGGTCATAAATTCCTTACTTCTAGCGGTATAGAGAACAGTACCGCCACGATTGATGATATGAGAGATGTTACGCTCATCCATACGAACAACATCACCAGAGATCAATCCATTATAACCACGGCGAATACCATAACATTCAATATCGTGATAAAGTGCTGTACGGACCACAGAACGAACACAGGCATTCATGCCAGGAGCATCACCGCCGCTTGTAAGTACACCGATTCTTTTGACACTCATAGGGAATCCTCCAACTATAGTTTAATTTATAATATAACTTTTTGTAAAAAATGTAAAGAAAAATATTAATTACACTTGACTGTAAAGTTACTTAATAGTATATCATAAGTAACGAAGGGTGGTGCTTGCTATGCAGATTCAAGTAATTGAGCAAAAAACCGGGCTTGATAGGGCAACGATTCGTTATTATGAACAAGAGGGACTGATCAAACCGCAAAGATTGCAAAACGGTTATCGTAACTATTCTGAGAGGAACCTGGAGGATCTGTTAAAGATAAAGCTTCTGCGTCAGGTGGGATTATCCATAGAGGCTATACAGAGCCTTACCGAGGGAAAAGAGGAATTGCAAACAACGCTAGAGAATCAGCTTGTTGTCCTAAAAGAGCATAAGGCACAAATTGATAATGCAGAAGCTCTTTGTGCAAGGATCATGCAGGATCATGTTACTTACGAAACATTTGTACCAAGTAAATATTTTGTTATGCCCAATCAAAAGAAAGGCATTGAAAATTCGGCAATTGAGACAGCGTTTACGGAATATGTATATCTGGAATCGCATCCAGTCAGAAGATTTGTGGGAAGATATTTAGATCAGCTTCTAACATCTGCAATTTTGCTGCTGATCGTAGTTGTATTTATGCGTGTACGCCCTTTGGGAGATACACAAAATAATCTTCTTTCTATTTCGGCATTGTTTCTGTCAATACCGATAAATGCACTATTTCTGTGCCTTTTTGGCACCACACCCGGTAAATTTGCGGTTGGAATCTACCTAAAGACGCCGGAAGGGAAGAATATGTCTTTTGGGGACGCATTACAGCGAGAATGGGCTGTATTTCGCTATGGCATGGGATTTAATATCCCGATTTATAATATAATTCGCTTAATTAAATCCTATAATATTCATACTGCCGGCAGAGAGCTTGAGTGGGATTATAAAACAGATGTTCTTTACACTGAATGGGGTACAAAACGGTGGGTTTATAGCGCGATTTTAGGGGTGATCTGTGTTTTTTTTGTAATATTTTCTGCAACAGACGCCCAATTTCCCAAGCATCGCAACGAAGATCTTACACTTGCACAATTTGCCGAAAACTACAATGATTATGCAAAGCAAAAGAATATGCGCTTGCGATTGTCCCCAAAAGGGGAGTGGTACTCAGAAGAAACAGAAGATGGACGGACAACAATCATCATAGAAACGCCGCAAAACTATGAGGAATTTTGGTATTTCATTACTGATGAAAACCAAACTCTTGAAAGAATCAAAGTCGAGATCAAAACCGATTCCAGATTGTTCTTTATACAGGACGGAAAACTCTCTGAAGCAATATTTACAGCGATTATGTCGCAACCAAATGCTGATATTATAACTGCAGACCATGCGATGGCGGAGTTATCTGAACTGAATTTCATTAGAGAACCGGAAGAAACAAAATTTGACTTTGGGAATGTAACTGTAAATTGGGAACTTCAAGATATTAAAAACCCATTGGATGCACAATACAAAGTGCTTGTAGATATTCTATTTTCATAAAAAACGCACCGAAACCGGTATTTTCCAGTTTCGGTGCGTTTTCTTTTAAAGGGAGGGAGTGTATATATCATGAAACTTTAAACAAAAAACGCAACAAAATAACAGAGGTTTTGTTGCGTTAGGCGGGGGAATCGGGTAGTTACGCCCGGTTTGGCTGCCTAAATGTTAGGAAAGGCTACGCCGGAAGGGCGTAGCCTTTTGCCGTTTATCAAGTAAATATAGGAAGATTTGCACGCCCAAATTTTTTGCTGCCGAAAATTCAGTTGACTTTTTACGGAAAGTCAAACGGCCAAAAAGCGCTGCGGCGCAACGGCCCGTCAGCCGAAGGCCTGCGGGGTGATGTGCGAAAAGCTGCGTTCAGAAGGCCGGAAAAAGGGCAAAAAAAATCTCCCCGCCGCAATGGCGGGGGAGATTGTCTGCCCTTGGACACCTTGAGGTTAGGCGGAGTGTGTCATGCACACCCGAACAGGCCTGGCACAGCTATAATAGCGCAAATGTTCGATTATGTCAAGGCCCTGCGCTAAAAAAATTTAGCGGGGCAAGCAAGGGCGGCGTAGCCGCTCGGCTAGACCCTTGCTTGCAGCCGCTATAATCAAAGGGCGCAGGACTTGACAGCGGGGCCAGCCAACCCCGGGGGGGGCCAGCGCCTCAAGGCGCCGGGGGCCCGCAGGCCCCCTGAACAGGCCTGGCGCACTCCTTTCCCCAGCGGGGAAAGGAGCGGGGAGAAAAGGGGAGAGCAAAACGCCACAGCACAGCCGAAATAGAAGGGACAGCCACGAACCGTAAATATCGAGCCGGGGCGCTCGATATTTACGGCCCGGCGTTCTGCCCCCACAAGGGGGCGGGGCGGCGGGCCGCTACTGCCCCGGCGAGGGAGAAAGGCGTAGGCACAGGCGGGGAAAACGCCTAAGTGCCGAGGCTACGACCGAAGGCGTGGTAGCGCTGCAGACTGGGGAATTGGGGCAGGCAGACCCGAAGGGGCAACAATCATAGCAAGTCAAGGGCGGCATAGCCGCTCGGCTTGACCCTTGACTTGCTATGGTAGGCTAGCCACAAGGGGCTGGCTGCAGCGGCGCTAGCTTTTCGGTGCGCCCGGGCGAAAAAAGCGCCGCCAGCGCTTTTTTCTGCCCATAAAAGCGCTTATCTGCGAAGGCGGACTTGCGCCGCCTTTGCAGGCAAGCGCTAGGGGCGCTAAATACCGCTTGAGTGTGAGCAGGGCTCACGCAGACCGGGGGGTGGGCCGTACCCCTTTGCCGTGGTGCGACAGGGGAGCGCAGGCAAAGGGGAGAAAAGGCCCGCCGGGCCCCCGGTTTGCTGAGGTACAAGCCAAGACCGGAGCGCAAAGCGCACCGGGGCAAAGGCCAGCAGAAGAAAGAAAGGCTTGCGAAACCGCCCTAGCCATCGACAACGATCGCAGAACGGCAGCGCCGAAAGGAGAGCGCAAGCTGCCGCCCCGTCTCACGCAAGGGGCGGCGCTGCGCTCGGGACTCTGCGCTGCTATTGTACAGCTAGCCGCTATTCCCGGCGAAGTATTTGCCGGGAAAGCGGCGGTCGATGTGGTTAAGGCGCTGCGGCGAAAGCGGCGCAGCCTGCGGAGCGCAGCGCCGTGGGTTGAACGCAGCGCTTTTTGGGCC
>JAZRNS010000004.1:0-2353 GCA_045648245.1 Faecousia sp.
AAGATATTCATAGTACGCCTGAGCGCCGATCATGGCTGCATTGTCGCCACACAAGGAAAGGGGTGGCATATAAACACTTGCCCCTATTTCTTCGGCTGCATGCAATATATCCTTGCGGATGCGGGAATTTGCAGCAACGCCGCCTGCAACAGCAAGCTTATTTCTTCCTGTCTGCTTCATGGCCTGAACCACTCTGGGAACAAGGGTTGCAGAAACAGTAGCACAGAAGGAGGCGCAAAGGCTATTTACATCCAGTTCCTCCCCCACTTGATCTGCATGATGGATCAGATTCAGCGTAGCAGTTTTCAACCCGGAGAAGCTCATATCATAGGGATTTTCACCGGGTCTTGCGCAAGGCAGATTGTACTTTGATTCATCCCCTGTGGCGGCAGCCTTATCCAGCGCAGCGCCACCGGGATAAGGCATTCCTAAAACGCGGCCAACCTTATCAAAGCACTCACCTGCTGCATCATCCAGGGTTGTTCCCAGAATCTCCATTTTTGTGTAGTCCTGCACATCCACGATCATCGTGTGTCCACCGGAAACAACCAGGCACAAAAAAGGCGGTTCCAAATCCGGATATGCCAAATAATTTGCAGCAATATGGCCACGAATATGGTGAACGGGAATCAGAGGCTTATTGAGTGCTAAGGCCGCAGCTTTAGCGAAATTAACACCGACCAACACAGCGCCGATTAACCCCGGTGCATAGGTTACGGCAATGGCATCAATTTCATCCCGTGATAATCCTGCTTTGATAAGTGCCTGATCAGCAAGGCCGTAAATAGATTCAATATGCTTACGGGATGCAATTTCCGGTACAACACCACCATAAATTCTGTGCAGCTCCACCTGCGACGCAATGCAATCGGTCAGCACTTGTCTTCCGTCTTTTACGATGGCAACTGCGGTTTCATCACAGGAGGATTCCACTGCAAGGATATTCATACTGACCACTCCTTTCGCATAATCAATGCGTTTTCCTTGGGGTTGTGATAGTAATTGGGGCGTATCCCAACTTCTGTAAACCCTATTTTTTCATATAAACGAATTGCAGGCGTATTAGAAGCCCGAACTTCCAGTGTAAGGCAGGTTACCTGATTCTCCTTCAATCGGGATACAAGCACCTCAACCAAATTTTCACCAATACCCATACGGCGGTAATCCGGATCTACTGCCAAATTCATCATATCTGCCCAACCCATTACAGATTGCGACCCCACATAGCCTATCAGGCGATTATCCGCAATGGCAACCACCCACAATGATAAGGGGTTATTTAGTTCGGAGGTAATGGAGTTAATGCTCCAGGGATCAGAAAAGCACACTTTTTCCAGTTGCGCAATTGCTTCCACATGAGATTGATTCATGACACAGTATTCAATCATTTTGCCTCGTACCAACTCTTTCCCCACTTAGCTTCTGCAATCAACGGAACACGAAGCTGTGCAACCTGCTCCATTTGGCTGCTCACAAGCTCTGCTACCTGCGGCGCGATCTGCTCAGGACATTCCACGATCAATTCATCGTGAACCTGCAGCAGCAATTTGGCCTGCGGATAGGTATTTTTCAGAGCATTATCCACCCGGATCATTGCAAGCTTGATCAAGTCGGCAGCAGTGCCTTGTATGGGTGTATTCAATGCAATCCGCTCCGCGCCCTGCCGAACATTAAAGTTACTGTTCTTCAGGTCAGGAATATACCGGCGTCGACCATAGAGTGTCTGGGTGTAACCGGTCTGTCTTGCATCTGCAACAACCTGCTTCATATAATTGCGGACACCTTGATAATTGGCAAGGTAGCTATCGATATAATCTCTTGCTTCATAACGGCTGACACCGATATCATCAGAAAGGGAAAACTCAGAAATACCGTAGACAATACCAAAGTTAACCGCCTTTGCGTGCCGTCTTTGTAAGGGTGTTACCTGTTCTGCCGGCACGCCGAACACTTGAGAAGCTGTTACAGTATGAATATCTAATCCACTCTTAAAAGCCTCTTGCATAACCGGATCATCAGCAATGTGCGCCAGCACCCGCAGCTCAATTTGGCTGTAATCTGCATCTACCAAAACACAGCCTTCCTTAGGAATGAACATCTTTCGAATCTCAGCACCTAAGTCCGTTCGAACGGGGATATTCTGCAAATTCGGTTCTGTAGAGGAAAGACGACCGGTGGCTGTAATCAGGTTCTGAAAGGTGGTATGAATACGGCCATCCTCCGCGATCACCTTCATAAGGCCGTCTGCATAGGTGGATTTCAGCTTTGTCAGCATTCTGTAATCCATAATTGCCGGGATAATATCGTGTTTATCCTTTAGCTTTTCTAAAACATCTGCATTTGTGGAATAGCC
>JAZRNS010000005.1:0-14076 GCA_045648245.1 Faecousia sp.
CCCAAACAAAGCCGGAATGGTTTCCACTTCACGCTCTCCCCGTCCAACCTCCAGAAGAGTACCGACCATAATGCGAACCATATGATGTAAAAAGCCATTGCCGGTTACTGTAAAGCGAATCTCCTTACCATTTCTGTCAACCTGAAAAGATTCAATATAGCGTACTGTAGATTTCTTTTTATTTCTGTTGGCGCAAAATGCAGAAAAATCATGCTTTCCACAAAACAACTTTGCTCCGCTCTGCATCAAGGATACATCCACAGGCCGGGGATCTATATAAACATACCGACGGTCAAACACACAGGGATCTTCACTATTCCACAATCGGTAGCAATAAGTTTTCGTTTTTGCATTCAGCCGGGCATGAAATCGCTCAGATGTGTTCTTACAGGAATATATGCCAATATCCTCCGGCAGATACCTGCGTAATTGGGACAAAATCTCCTGGCAAGGCATATCACTTTGACAATGAAAGTTTGCCACCTGCCCCAATGCATGGGTACCGGCATCGGTTCTCCCGCTTGCAGTTAATTCAATTGGTTCACCCAGTATGCGCGTAAGAGCTGTTTCCAGCTTCTGCTGTATTGTGTTATCTGTATTTGACAGCCGTTGCCAACCACGGTAGCGCGTGCCATCATAACAAATATCAAGCCGCAAATTCCGCATAATCCTTCAATTCCTCTCTTGCTTCCCGCTCCGAATCTGCAGAGAACAGGAACTTTCCACTGTAATCATAAACCTGAACATGACCGTAAACAAACTGCATAGTATACATACGCCATACCTCCTGATTTGTTATGGCCGTATTGTAACATGCAATCTGTCCAATAATCAGTACTTATTCGATCACCTTATAGCCTGCATCTGTGATTGCACTTTTTAGCGCATCCAAACCGGCTTCGCCGGTTACGGTTACTTGCTTCTTTTGAAGATCCACAACGGCATCTACCGTCCCGGGTACATCCTTACAAACGCTTTCAACCCGTGCCTGACAGTGGGGGCACATCATTCCGTCCACATAAATAACAGTTGTCATTATCTTACTCTCCTTTTGACTGTGAATTAATTTTCTCGATTGAAAAAAGCGTAACCGAAGCGCATTGCTTACAACAAAAACGGAACTAAAGCTCATCGCTGCTGCCGCCAGCATAGGGCTGAGAGTTATTCCAATAGGATATAACATGCCAGCAGCAATGGGGATTCCCAGGCAATTATAGAAAAATGCCCAAAATAGATTTTGACGAATATTACGAATTGTGGAACGGCTTAATTGAATTGCCCTGGCAATTCCCATCAAGGAATTATCCATTAACACAACATCTGCAGATTCAATGGCAATATCTGTACCGGCACCAATGGCCATGCCCACATTTGCAGTAACCAGCGCCGGAGCATCATTGATGCCATCGCCAACCATCACAACCTTACGCTTGTTGTTCATAAGCTTACGAATTTCCGCTGCTTTATCCCCCGGCAGCACATCCGCAATTATATGGCCAATAGATACTTGATCAGCAATTGCCTCTGCGGTTTGTCCGTTGTCCCCCGTAAGCATTACCACATCAAGCCCCATATTCCGCAACGCTTCAACTGCTTCTACCGAATCTTCCTTCAGAACATCCGATGCACCGATAGCACCCAGATATTCCCCTCCCTCAGCGGCAAAATAAAGCGGCGTCTTCCCTGCCTTTGCCATTTCCGGCAGCTTAGGAATCTGAACACCCAGTTCCGTCATCAATCGCGCATTACCGCCCCAGTAACGCACCTTGTTTATAGTAGCAGAAATTCCTCTGCCTGGCAAGGTTTCAAAGTTTTCTATCGGTAGGATTTCGGTGGTGCTTGCCCTTTCCAGAATTGCTTTTGCAAAGGGATGCTCTGAGCGACACTCTAGTGATGCGGCAATTTGCAGCAGATCCCCTTCCGGGATACCACAAGGCAGAATGTCTGTTACCGCTGGCATACCCTGGGTCAAGGTGCCCGTTTTATCCAAGACAACCGTATCAACACTATGAAGATTTTCCAGTGCCTCAGCATTTTTGAACAGGATACCCATGCCGGCACCCCGTCCGGTACCAACCATAATCGCTACCGGAGTTGCCAATCCTAAAGCGCACGGGCAAGAGATCACAAGCACAGCAATTGCGTTTGTTAAGGAAAAGCCCATCCCCTTGCCCAAAATCATCCATGCGAGAAAAGTAATTGCCGCGATTGACATCACAACCGGCACAAATATACCGGCAATTTTATCTGCCAGTCTGGCAATAGGGGCTTTTGAACCGCCTGCCTGTTCTACCATATAGATAATTTTGGAAAGTGTAGTATCCGCGCCCACTCGCTCAGATCGAATTTCCAGATATCCTTCCCGGCAGATTGTGGCTGTTGCTACCAGGTCTCCTGCCTGTTTCTCAACCGGAACACTTTCACCGGTCAGTGCACTTTGATCTATCGATGCACTTCCGGACAAAACCCTTCCATCTACAGGAATACTTCCGCCAGAGCGGACAATAACCACATCACCTACCTGCACCTGATCTGCGTTGACCGTTTGTTCCACACCGTCCCGACGCACCTGTGCGCTCTTGGGGCTTAGATCCATTAGCTGACGGACTGCATCAGAGGTTTTTCCCTTGGCACGAGTTTCCAAAAGCTTTCCCAAAGTTACCAGGGTTAAGATCATAGCAGCTGACTCAAAATACAAATCCTGACTATACTGATGCACTGTGTTCATTTCACCGTGCCCAAGGGCATATGCCATAGCAAAGAGTCTGGCAACACCATAAATCATTGCCGCTCCGGAGCCCACTGCGATCAGGGAATCCATATTCGGTGCCCGATGAATCAATGCCTTAAAACCCTTCTCATAGTACACTCTGTTCACATACACAACAGGCAAGGTTAAAATAAGCTGGAGCAATGCCCCCACAACTGCATTTTCCACACCATGATACCATTTGGGAAATGGCAATCCAATCATGTGTCCCATTGTGAAATACATTAGAGTAAGCAAAAAGGAAAAGGAAATGCACACACGGGTTGTCATTTGTTTTATATTGCCCGTTAATGGATCTTCTTTCTTTACCTTTCCAGCATTTTCCGGCTGGGCTTCATATCCGGCTTGTATAACCGCCCGAACAATTTTATCTGAAACATCTACATTATTTACTTCTGCTATCATCGTACCGGCAAGCAAATTCACTTCCGCGTTCACAACGCCGTCTACTTGCTTTGTAACCTTTTCCACCCGTGCTGAACATGCTGCACAAGTCATACCGGATATCTTAAATTTCAGCTTCATGGATACGCTACCCTCCTTGTGTAGTTCTTGACACATACAACCTTTTATGCTACTATTTTACCATCAGATACATCAAAAGCAAGTATGTACATTTTTGTGCTATACTACCCTTTTGGGTACTAAGGAGGTGTCCTATGACCCATACAGATCGCTGCCCAGTCGGTGCAACCCTTGAGCTGATTGGAGGAAAATACAAAGCATTGATCCTTTGGCATCTTTCTGAAGCAACACTTCGTTTTTCAGAATTGCAAAAAGCTGTTCCTCAGGCAACTGCTAAAATGCTCACCCAACAGCTGCGGGAGCTGGAAAACAGCAAACTTCTGCAACGAAAAGTATATCCTGTTATACCGCCGAAGGTTGAGTATTCTCTCACAGATCTGGGACGCAGCCTGATGCCTGTTCTTGTTTCTATGCGAGACTGGGGTGCAAATTATCTGCGAATCAGCAATTTAGAAACAAATTGCTTTATGATGAAAAAAGAGCCGAAGTGCAAGGCAAAAGGAGAATAATATGAATATTAAAATCACATCTGACAGTACCTGCGATCTATCTAAGGAATTGGTAGATAAATATAATATTGGCATCATTCCTCTTACCGTTGTAAAGGGTGAACAAGCTTATTCCGACGGTGTGGATATTGCGCCTGCAGATGTCTTTGCCCATGTGGCATCCGGTGGCAATCTCTGCTCAACAGCTGCATTGGGTGTTGGTGATTATCAGGACTACTTTGCCAAATTTGCAAATGAATATGACGGTATTGTTCATATTAACATCAGCGCTGAATTCTCATCCAGCTACCAAAATGCAACCTTAGCAGCTGAGGAATTTGAAAACGTCTGTACTGTGGATTCCAGAAACCTATCCACAGGCCAAGGTCTTGTGGTGTTAAAGGCCTGCGAGCTGGCGAAGACATGCCAAAGCCTTGACGAGTTGCAAAGTCAGTTAAATGCATTCACATCCAAGGTGGAATCCAGTTTCTTACTGGATCAACTTGCATACATGGTAAAAGGCGGTCGCTGCTCCTCTGCCGCTGCACTGGGCGCAAACCTGCTGAATCTCAAACCCTGCATTGAGGTTAAAGATGGCAAAATGTGTGTAGTCAAGAAGTATCGCGGCAACTACGCAAAATGCCTTTCCAACTATATCAAGGACCGTCTAAGCGGTCGTGATGATTTGGATATGGATACCCTCTTCGTTACCAAAACCCCCTTATCCGATGACTGTCTTCAGGCGGTATCCACCGCTATAAGTGAATGCACACCCTTCAACAACACATATTGGGTAGATGCCGGTTGCACTGTCTCCTGTCATTGTGGTCCCGGCACACTGGGTGTTCTCTTTGTTCGCAAATGATATAAATCCGCCTGTCAGCGACAGGCGGATTTTTCTATTTCTGCATAAACCTCGCGGACTTTACTGCGAATTTCCAGCAGGTCTTCAAAGGTTTCCGGTCGCTTTGACAGATCCCGCAACAGAGCAGATGGATGATAAATTGCAGTCATCCAAATACCGTTCTTGCATATCCACGTGCCATGTTCCCTTGTAATTCTGAAATCCGGATCAATCAACCGTTTTGCCGCTACTCTGCCAAGGCACACAATGATCTTCGGCTGAATTAGCGCTACCTGATTGCGCAGATAGTCGATACAGGCATCCTGTTCCTCATCCTTCGGGTCCCGATTTCCAGGAGGTCTGCATTTAACCACATTGGCAATGTAGCAATTATGTCTGCCAAGGTCGATGATCGATAGCATATCATCCAGCAGTTTTCCTGCTGCACCTACAAACGGCTCCCCTTTTCTGTCCTCCTGCTCGCCGGGACCTTCCCCAATGAACATGACATCTGCATTCTTACGACCAACGCCAAATACAACATTGGATCTTGTCTGATATAAACTGCATTTTGTGCATTGCAGACATTCTTTTTCCAACTCTTCCCATGTAAGCATTTAGCGAATCCTCCTGCGGTTTTTGCGTCTGCGGGATCTGTTTGCAGCCCTCTGTATTTTAAATACCGTTCTGGCAAGAATCAGAGCCAGCATAGCAGCAACTACAATTACTCCAAGCGTTATCAAGACGATTTTCAAAACAGAGCTATTGCGAGGCATTTCCACATTTCCACTTTGTGTTTGGTATACAGGTACATTGCTCATAGCACACAGGTCAACCTGGGCAACGCAGACCTCACCGTACCATACCTCCAAATTTGAAAGAACTTGCCCTGCTTTGATCGGTGCTTTGAGAAGTCCGGACATATCGGCACTTCTGAACTCCAGATCTGAAATACCCACATCATTGGGTAGGACAGTATATGCAGATTGCGCTGCCCCAACCACAACATCCGACGCACCCTGATCTACAGAATACTGTGCTATAGCTTGCCCCTCATTAACGATCTGTTTTCCAGAAAAACCATTGAAGCCTGCATCTAAAAGCAAAGAGGTTTCTTTATAACCGCCAAAGTTTTGGACTGTATAGCCGTCTTCCTTATAAACAGATTGTGAACCCATAATAATGCAAATCAGGGACATATCACCGCTGCTCGCTGTGGATGCAACACCAAGATAACCTGTTGTTGTAACACTGGTTCTACTACCCTTTACACGGCTGTCGTAATAAATCTGCACGCTGTCATTATTCATCAGATAGTTACCGGATGAGAGATTTCTGGCTTCTGATTTATTCGTTTGAGGCACTGTATAATAGACCGTGCCAAATATCTTCAAAAAGGTTTCATTTTCCATAGCTGCAGCCAATATACGGGCCATATCTCTGGCAGTTGTATACTGCTGTTCATTATGCAGGCCGTGGGGATTCGTAAAGTTCGTATCTACGCAACCAATTTCTTTTGCGTAACGGTTCATTTCCTCAACAAAGGCACTCTGACTTCCACACGTAAATTCTGCTAAAACGGCAGCTGCATCATTCGCAGAACCTACCAACATGCAATGCAGAAGATCCTCAACTGTCAGTATTTCATCTGCCAATAGATTTGCACTGACCGCATCGTAAGGAAGTGTTTGCAAAACTGCATCCGAAACTGTTACTGCAGCCGACAGTTCCGTCCGCTCTGCAACAATCAGTGCCGTCAGTATCTTAACCATACTGGCCGGAAACATCTTCTCATCTGCATTATAAGCATGCATGAGTGTCTGTGTATTTGTTTCGTATAATACTGCGGACTGGACATTACTTACGAGACGATCCTCTCCCAGCAAGGGAATCTGTCCATCAACGGAATGGGATCCGCTGAGGACAGTGTTGTCGGTCTGTGATTGTGCCGCTACATCTGTTTGCAATACAAAGGCTGCCAGCATGCACAAGCAAAGACATATAACGCCAAATTTCTTCATAATTATCTCCTGTTATTCTTCTTAGCACTTGTATAACAAAGAGGAACACTGTATAATATCTAAGATATTATAGCAAGGAAATCTGATCGCGTCAATCATCAGGAAGGTATCGTAAATGAAAAAAGGTGCATTTATACTCATAGGTGTTACTGCTGCATTTATCTGTATTTTATTCGGATTTTTTATTGGCAGAAATACAAGGCTGCCTTATCGTGTTTCCGGAAATTACAGCGCCAGCGCAACAGAAGAATCCGGAGAAATTCGCAACGGAAAAATTAATATCAATACTGCTACCGCTGAGGAACTTCAACTAATACCAGGCATCGGTGAAGGATTATCTAAAAATATTATCGACTACAGGGAAGCAAACGGTTCTTTTTCACATGTTGAGGATTTATTAAATGTACCGGGGATCGGAAATAGTCGCTTAGCGCAAATAATCGACTATTTAAAAACCGACGATTAAGCCCCCTCGTCCTCCTTTGCGATCCAAATAGTATGCGTTCCATCAAGCATGGAACAATACGCCTTATCAAGCTTTTGAAGATAAGCAAAAGGCTCATCTGCCCGAATTGGTACAAATTCTCCCCTTTCTTTTGTGTGCTTCGGAACTACAGTAAAGCTGAATGGAGGATTGCCAACCGTTTTGATTGGAACTCTCGTGTTTATTCCGAAGCTGTGTTCAATCGGAACGCAGACCCCAAGATTTATCTCCCCCAAACTGCTCTCCACGATTATTTGATACAAGACATCACCGCTTAACCGGCATTTACACACAAACCGATAGTACAACCCGTCTTTCATAACACATGCTGTTCCAATTTTCTCTTGCCCCAGCATGACATTATACTTCGAATCTATAAAAATCACCCCTTACTGCAACTATATGCAGTAAGGGGTTTTACATTCACATGATTCGATTTTCATTCAAACCGAAGCTGATGGCAATTGCATTATCAACCAGGGACATGTGCTGATCGTCCAGCCGCCCCATATGCTCCCGCAGACGGCGTTTGTCAATGGTCCGAATCTGTTCCAGCAGGATAACCGAATCCTTGCTCAAGCCAACGCTGCCTCCGGCAATATTGATATGGGTAGGCAACCTCGCCTTCCCTGTTTGGCTCGTAATTGCAGCTGCAATAACCGTAGGAGAATGTCTGTTTCCGGTATCATTTTGTACAATCAGAACAGGTCGTGTGCCTCCTTGCTCACTCCCGACTACCGGTGATAGATCGGCGTAGAATATATCGCCACGCTTCACAGTGCTGTCCATCTGCTTCACACTCCGTGAGAAATCATTGCCAGCGCTACCGGAATTTCCATATGTAACGCGGCTATGACTATTCTCCCACGCACATCTGAAAATTATACAGTTGAGCCGACAATTCATTCTATGAGTCTGACGACAAAATGCTACACATAGGAGAAGTTTCTGACCTCAACCGACAGCACGCGCCTACCCTGCCACAAAATCTCACCTCTAGTAGGCGTGTCAGTGCTATCCAGCCATAAATCCAAACGGAGTGGATCGCTTTCATAGCTGTCGTCTAGTTGAATGTGCAATCCTTCCCGGTCATCTCCGCAGGATGCCAAATAACCGCTGCACAACGACTTCACAAGCAGCCAAGGCGCACTAACCGGCGTAACCATTCCGTCTGCCAGCATTTGAAACACAAGGGCTTGGCCGTCAAAGGTAAGCTTTCCGCCTGATTGGGTAATTTCACCGGTTATGCCGGCTATGGATTGGGGATCTGATACAGAAAAGGACATATCTCCTTGCTCGTCGAACTTACAATTCATGGTAAACACATGCACTGTATCCCCATAATCTGCTGTAATTATCGCATCGAAGCAGCAACCCTCTGCCGATAATACCCGTTCCCGCAATCGCATTGCACGATCTATATTACGGTTGTTTCCGCAACCGCACAGCATGAGTAAAACAACCACCACAGGAATAATGCGCTTCATATGATTCCGCCTTATTTCATTAGTCGCGGTAAAACATTTAGCATATCACTTGGTAACATGCCGTATTGACCGATTTCCTTTGCACAAATATCGCCTGCAGCACCATGAAGCCACGCAGCGGCTGCAGCGGCTTCCAAAGGTGCCAGTCCCTGCCCAATAAGGCTTACGATCATGCCTGCAAGCACATCACCGCTACCACCCACTGCCATACCAGGGTTCCCTGTATGGTTCTCATAGCAAACTTCCCCGTCCGTGATCACGGTTTCATGTCCCTTAAGCAGCACGATCGCACCAAGATCTCTTGCCAAACAGGCAGCATCGTTGGAGCGGTCAGCGGTAATCGTACCGCCCAAGCGGGTAAATTCACCTTCGTGCGGTGTCAGGATCGTCGGCCTTGTCCTACCACGCACAATATTTTTATGCTTCATAATCGCATTTATGCCATCTGCATCCAAAACGACAGGGCCATCAAAATGCTGCAGCACTGCAATAACAGCCTGCTCAACGCCTGCTGAACGGCCCAGTCCTGGACCAACAAGAACTGCGTCCTTATCCGCAATCAGGCGTTTAATCGTCTCAACAGCGCCCTCAGCAATAGTTCCCTGATGGTCAGAGATAGGGATCACAATTGGCTCCGTCAATTTAACTGCCTCAACAGCATATATAGTTTCCGGAACGCAAAGGAACACTAGGCCAGCCCCGCTACGCAGTGCACCTGTTGCAGAAAGTGCTGCAGCACCGGTAAATCCAACACTACCGCAAATCAACAGCACCTTTCCGTAATCACCCTTATAGGACCATAATTTTCTGTCGGGCAATAAACCTAACACCTTCTCGTGATCCAAATTTCGAATCAACATTATAAGAGCCTCCTGCCGTAAATTATAATTACAAATCTGTCTATCGGTAAAAGCTATTGCCGCCAATAAACTCACGAACCAGACTGGTTGGCGGAATTTCATCATCCACATCCGCCTGTTGAATGTAATTTAGGATCTTAACAATGGAACGAACCGAGTCATAACAAGGTTCTTCCGGTTCAATCGCAGTCAAAAGCGGGAAGATATGTTTTTTCAAAACAGCCAGCTCATAGAGAGTAGAGCTGTTAAATATTACATCTGCGTTTTCCTGATATGGGAATATCCAGCGCTTCTCTCCCCTTCGCACAGAATCCCACATATCGATTGTATCTTGTACGGAAGCACCTCTTGTTTCAAAATCCCGAACGATTCTGCGCAACAACCGAAGCAAACTGGACGGAATTCGATTGTGGTCATCTAAATTGAGCGGTAACAAAGGACTGATATACAGCCGGAAAATCAATTTCACATCCAGATCCTGTGGAACTAACATTGGATTTAGTGCATGCAGACCTTCAACAATAATGATCGTATCCTCTGTTAAAGATAGCTTTTTGCCGGAGTATTCCCGCTTGCCAGAACGGAAATTATAACTTGGCAGTAATATCTCCTCTCCTGAAAGGAGCTGACATATATGGTAGCTGAAAAGCGCTGTATCAATGGTATTGATATGCTCCAAATCCAGTTTTCCGTCCGGACCCGGTTGAATTTGATCACGACTGATATAGTAATCATCCAAGCTCATCAATATCGGTTGTTTTCCGTGAACACGCAGTTGGGTTGCAAGTCGATTCGCCGACGTAGTCTTTCCTGAGGAGCTGGGACCGGCCAAAAGGACAACTCTTGCTCCCCGTTGACAGATCATATCCGCAACCTGAGAAAATCGCTTTTCATGAAGCGCCTCATTGACACGGATCAATTCCCGAATCTTCCCGTTTAAAACAAGATCGTTCAAGTCTGCAACCGTTTCGCATCTCATCAGCTCACACCAACGCTCACCTTCCGTATTTACAGCCAAATATTGCGGCATATCCTCATAGGTAGAAACACGATCCGGGTCGTTTGGATTTGGAAAAAGGAACATAAATCCACCTTCTGCCGGCATCACATCCCACACTTGCAAATAACCGGTAGATGGCAACAATTCACCATAGAAATAATCTGAAAAGTCCCCGTGGGAGTAAAGATCAAAATATGGTTCATTACGCCACTGCAAAAGTCGCGCTTTATCCTCCTGCCCGTTGGATTGGAACATAACTCTTGCATCATTTAGGGATACGCGGTGGCGAATCAAAGGAATATTATCCCTTTGCAATTTCAATAACCGATCCTTTAACTGACTAACAGAAAAAGCTTCTGCTCCAAACACTTCCACAAACAGTGCCTGACCGACAGTACAATTCATTTTCGCTCTTGCCATTGGCCATAGCTGTCGAATAGCCAAAAACAGCATAAACTGCACTGTTCTGGCATACACATCCCGACCGCTGGGATCGTCATAATGAAGCAGTTGAATGTTTCCGCCGGACGCAGCCATTGCCCGTCGGATTGAAGGCCTTTCCTGTGCCAACTCCTTCTGCCGGACCGGAATGTAATTTAAATTAAAAACCTCTCCTGCAATTTTTGCTGCCAAGGGGCGTTTTGATAATTTCTCGTTGTCCAGACCTAGGTCCTGAATCAGATCAATTAATGATTGACCCGGCTTTGCCGTTGTGATTCGACCATCCATATTCAGCTTCATAATCGCACCTCCTAAATGGCAAAAGGCGGGCACACGCCCGCCTCAAAGTGTCAAAAAAGCCGCCAACCGTCAAAATGCAGGTTAAGCAAAAGGTTTTTTGAACAGAGCCTTCCCCTAGGGGGAAGGTGGCAAAAATCTTTGATTTTTGACGGATGAGGGGTAAAAAAGCTTGCTACGCAAGGCATTTTGACTTACTGCGCAACTCCTTTGACCACTGTCAGTCTGTCAAAAAACAATTTTTTGACAGACTGAGGCGGGCGTGTGCCCGCCTTACTCATGGGTTCTCATTCTGACCGATCGTCATAATGTCGTAGGGCGTCGTCTGGTAAACAAAGTAATTCAGCCAGTTCGAGAACAGCAAATTTGCATGTCCTCTCCACCGAACGATAGGTTCAGCTGTATCATCATCATTTGGGAAATAATTTTTCGGTACATCAATGGGAAGGCCCTGATTCTTGTCCCGAAAATACTCCAGCTTCAATGTATCAGGATCATACTCAGAATGTCCTGTTACAAAAATCTGTCTGCCTTCTTTGCTGGAAACGGCATATACACCCGCTTCATCTGAGGAGGCCAAAATTTTCAATCCGGGAACAGCCTCAATGTCCGCCCGGTGTACTGTAGTATGCCGTGAATGAGGTGCCCAGAACTGATCGTCAAACCCACGCAAAAGAATGGATCTTTTATAGTCCACCTCATGGGGGAAAACACCAAACATTTTCTTGTCCAAGGGGTGTTTCTTAATACCGTAGTGATAGTACAGGCCCGCCTGTGCACCCCAGCAAATATGGAGGGTGGATTGTACATGGGTCTTACTCCATTCCATAATTTGGCACAGTTCGTCCCAATAATCCACATCCTCAAATTCCATATTTTCCACAGGTGCACCCGTAATCACCATTCCATCAAATTTCCGATGCTTCAGCTCATCAAAGCTCTTATAGAAATTCAGTAGATGCTCCGCCGATACATTCTTCGACACATGAGAGGAAGTGTGCATCAGCTCCAGGCGTACCTGTAGCGGTGTGTTGCCCAAAAGGCGGGATAATTGCGTCTCTGTAACAATCTTTGTGGGCATCAAATTCAGCAGAACAATTTCCAGAGGACGTATGTCCTGGGAGATCGCTCTGTTTTCTGTCATAACAAATATATTTTCCTGCTGAAGAGTTCCTGCTGCAGGAAGGTCGTTGGGAATCTTGATAGGCATAACAAACCTCCCTTTCTATATTAAGTTTATTTTACAGGAGAATCAAAGGTTTGTCAAACTTCATTTATCAAGAATCGTACCTTGGTAATAATGTGCCAAAATTTGTTCGTATGTATAACCGTTAACAGCCATTGCCTCTGCGCCGTACTGGCTCATACCCACCCGATGTCCAAATCCCTTTGTAGTTACAGTAACTGTGTTCTCAGAAGGTGTAATTACGAATACCGTTGATCGAAGCTCCAACAATTTTCGCACATCTGTACCTGTATAGACTTTGTCGCAAATTTCGATGGTTGCAATGCCACCTCCGTCTGTGTATGTGATACCGCCAAGCCAATTACCGGACAACTTTTCCTTCGATAACATCATACAATCGGCAAATTCCTCCAGCGTATAAAATAATGTATTTGTAAAGCAGGCTGCGTTTTCTTCCCCGGGGCTGTCAACTGCCTGCAAATAAGGCACATCAGAGCCCCAAACAGCCATAGCATCCTCTGTTCTTCCTCCGGAACAGGAAAAATAAGTTGCGTCAATTAATGCGTTATCGTAGATTAAAACCTGACCGGCCGTTGCTTCTACCGCATCTACTACCCTCTGAAGGGATTGTGTCTGTTCACCCTTGGCCAGGTAATCGGCTCTACTGCAATATGCCTGACAGCAGCCGGGATCGATACAAAGGGCATTGTGTTCATGTTTGCCATCCGTTGTGTTTCGTTTCAAGGCATATGTTCGGGCAGCGACCGCCTGTGCCTTTAACGCCTCCATTTCAAACTCAGCCGGCATTTCAGCCAACACCACACCGATCACATACTCTTCCAAATTCATATAAACATAGGCACTGTCTGCGACTAAAACAGGTATGATATTTTCCGAATTGACCGACATAACCGACTCTGTAATCGTTGCAATGGTCATTTCCTTCGTTTCTGTTGTTAAATTCCGATTTTCAGACTTACCTACGAAAACCGAAATTATGAAAGCCGGTAGCACAACGCCCAATGCGAGTCCAAATACGATTGCTTTTGTATGGTTGTTCAATTTTATCACCCCAGCTAATTCTAACAAGAATTGTATAAGTATGCTGACGAATTCTGCTGTCAAATTTCAGCAAATTTTCTAATTAACCTCATAGAAAAATCGGGAATGTTTCTGGGTGCTGGAAATTAAAATCATTATCAGTGCTGGAAATTAAAATCATTCTCAATACTTGACAACCCATGATTTTTTCACTATAATGGCAAAGTTAACGGGGTGTGGCGAAGTTTGGTATCGCGCTTGAATGGGGTTCAAGAGGCCTTGAGTTCGAATCTCAACACTCGGACCAGAGGAGTACTACTTAGGTGGTACTCCTCTTTTTTCGTTGTTCAGATATCGTTGGCGAACGCAAGGCCTCTTGGGCGGCTTGCCGCCGTTAAATCAGAGACCAAAGCGTATCATCAAAAATCGAAAGAAACCCAGCTCCGGGGAAGTGTTGTCCACTCCCCCGGAGCCGGGTTTTCCTTATTCACCAATTCAAATGACCGTTTACACGATCAGCAGGCTGGCCCATACAGGCACAAACCCGTCGCCCAGGAAGAATGCCTTCATCTCTTCGCAGGCCAGTACCTCTTCGCTGATCTCAACATCCCCGGTCACATTCTCCGCCATCT
>JAZRNS010000006.1:0-11676 GCA_045648245.1 Faecousia sp.
TAGGCGCACAGGCGGTGGAAATGGATCTGCCTGCCAAAAGTGCTGTGTTGATGGACGCCGCCACCGGTACGGTTCTATATGCCAGCAACGAGCATGAAGCTTTGGCTCCTGCCAGTGTTACCAAGGTTATGACCATGCTGCTAATCATGGAAGCCATCGATAGTGGGCGCATCGGCTGGGACGATACGGTTACTGCCTCGGAATCTGCGGCAGCCAAGGGCGGCAGTCAGATTTATTTGAAGGTAGGCGAGACCATGTCTGTTTCCGATATGGTCAAATCCATTGCCGTCAGGTCCGCCAACGACTGCGCCTGCGCCATGGCAGAGCATATCGCCGGCAGTGAAAGTGCCTTTGTGGATATGATGAATGCCAAGGCCAAGGAATTGGGCATGGAAGATACCCATTTTGTCAACTGCACCGGTCTTGACGACGATGCTGCTGCCGCCGAGCACAAGACCTCTGCCTACGACATTGCCCTTATGTCCCGCCAGCTGCTGACAAAGCATCCGGATATTAAAAAATACACCACCATTTGGATGGACACGGTACGCTCCGGCACCTTCGGTCTTTCCAACACCAATAAGCTGGTACGTTTTTATCAGGGTGCTACAGGACTGAAAACCGGCTTCACCTCCGCTGCCGGCTACTGTCTGTCTGCTTCTGCCCTACGGGAGGACATGGAGCTGATCGCCGTGGTTATGGGCAGCGCTACTTCTCAGGAGCGGTTTGCCTCCTGCAAAGCCATGCTGGACTACGGCTTCGCAAATTATGCTCTCATCGACCCCAAATTAACGGAAGCTGCCACCATTCCGGTAAAGCTTGGTACGGCGGATCTTGTGTCTGCCCAGTTGGGGCAGTCTGCCGCCATGCTTATTGACAAGGCGCAAAAAGCTTCGGTTACAACGGAAATTACCTTGGAAGAAGAAGTAACTGCACCGGTGAGCAAGGGTCAGCGGCTGGGCACTATGACCGTAAAGGCCGGAGAGCAAATTCTAGCCCAGCTACCTCTGGTTGCCAGCCAGCCGGTAGAGCGCCTTAGCTGGGGGCAGATGTTTTTGCTGGTACTAAAGCACCTTGCCATGTCCGCACCCAAATAGGCTTCCTGTAAACAAATCGTTAAAAAACCGCCGGAGCAGTTGCATTCCGGACAGTTTGTACTATAATAGATGTATCTTAAAACCGCGAGGTCAGTATGAGTAGATTCAAAAGTTGGATGCGCTACGCAAAGCAGCAGCTGGGATTCCGTCTGCGGCATTTCATGTCCGGGCGCTACGGCACGGATAAACTGAATATAGCCATTTTACTGGCAGGCCTTGCCGCTTCTTTGGTGTCTGTTTTTGTCCGGTTTCCCCTTTTGGATCTGTGCTTAATGGTTTTGTCCTACGGGCTAATGTGTTGGGCGCTGTTTCGTTCCTTGTCCCGGAACACATACAAGCGCTATCAGGAAAACCGGAAATATTTGATGCTGGTGCAGCGGCTGAAGGACCGGGATTATCGTTATTTTGATTGCCCCCGTTGCCGTCAGCAGGTGCGTGTTCCCCGAAAAAAAGGAAAAATCGCAATTACTTGCCCCAAATGCAGAGAAAAATTTATTCGAAAAACTTAAAGCTGACTGCGCCCCAGTCAGCTTTTTCCATTGACGCGGCGGTATTTTCGCGGTAAAGTAATAGTAGTACCAAAGAAAGGGTGATTTTATGAATTGTGCGCGCTATGACGAAAGCTTGCTTCCTTACAAAAACCATATCGATCTGCGCATGGCAAACTACGCCAACAAAAAGGTGTCCCTTCTGCAAGGCACAAGTCTGTGTGATTTTGCCAACGGCAGCGCCTATTTTGGCTTCCATAAAACCCGCAACGGCTGGTACTATCGGGAATGGGCGCCCGGTGCCCAGGAAATGTACCTCACCGGTGATTTTTGCGGCTGGGACCGCAGAGCCTATCCCATGAAGAAAAAGAAAAACGGCGTTTTTGAGCTGTTTATCCGGGGCAGCAAAACCTTGCAAAATGGCATGGCCGTTATGACCATCGTGATCCATGACGGTCAGGAACTGGAGCGGATCCCCCTGTATGCCCGACGGGTGGTGCAAGACCCCCAAACCGCCGGCTGGCACGCAGAAATTTACGATGCACCGGACTTCCCCTGGACGGACGCAGACTTCGTTCCGGAAAAGGCGCTTTTTATTTACGAATGTCATATCGGCATGGCGCAGGAAGAAGGCACGGTAGGTACTTACGATCAGTTCCGTCTGAATATTCTTCCCCGCATCAAGGCGTTAGGCTATAACACCTTGCAGATCATGGCCATTATGGAGCACCCCTACTACGCCTCCTTTGGCTATCAGGTTACCAACTTCTTTGCGCCGTCCTCCCGTTTCGGTACGCCGGAAAGCCTGAAAAGGCTCATCGACACTGCCCATAGTATGGGCATTGCGGTTTTGCTGGATGTGGTCCATTCCCACGCCAGCGCAAACACCCGGGAGGGTCTGAACGAATTTGACGGCACCCCTTACCAATTTTTTCACGCCGGTCCTAAGGGCGACCACAGCGCATGGGGAACAAAGTGCTTTGACTACGACAAAAACGAGGTTTTGCACTTCCTGCTCAGCAACCTGAAATACTGGCTGACGGAGTACCATTTTGACGGTTTCCGCTTCGACGGCGTAACCTCCATGCTCTACCATGACCACGGCTTGGGTTCCACCTTTGGCTCGGAGGAATCCTATTTCTCCATGAACACCGACCTGACCGCCAGCACTTATTTGCAGCTTGCCTGCGAACTGACAAAACAAATCAATCCCAACGCCATTTTGATTGCCGAGGACACCTCTGCCCTCCCCGGTCTGTGCCTGCCCATTGAACGGGGCGGTATTGGCTTTGACTACCGCCTTGCCATGGGTGAGCCGGATATGTGGATCCGGCTGCTAAAGGAAATTCCCGACGATTATTGGGATATGGGCAATCTTTATTATGAGATGTCCGTCCGCCGCCCCCGGGAAAAGGTGATCGGCTACTGCGAAAGCCACGATCAGGCGCTGGTTGGTGATAAAACCATTGCCTTCCGGCTGTGCGATCAGGAAATGTACTGGCACATGGACAAAAACAGCCAAAGCCTTGTGATCGATCGGGGCATCGCCCTGCACAAAATGCTTCGGCTTTTGACTATGAGCCTAGGCGGCAACGGCTATTTGACCTTTATGGGCAACGAGTTCGGACACCCGGAATGGATCGATTTCCCCCGGGAGGGCAATGGCTGGAGCTACCATTATTGCCGCCGCCAATGGCATTTGGCAGACGATCCCAACCTGCGCTACCATTATCTGCAGGACTTTGACCGGGATATGGTAAAGCTTGGCAAAAAAGAGAAGCTTTTGGAGCATACCGACCGGCAGCTATATGTGCATAACGATGACAAGATCCTTGCCTTCCAAAAGGGCAACACCGTGCTGATCTTTAATTTCCACCCTGCCAATTCCTACACCGCCTACCCCATTCCTATGGGGAAGAAGGGCAAATATAAAGTGATCTTCTCCTCAGACGATCTGTGCTATGGCGGACAGGGCAGAATTTTCCATCAGCGCTATGAGACGAACGAAAATCAGGCGATCCCCCTGTACCTTCCCAGCCGCACAGCTATGGTGCTGAAAAAATGCAGATAAGAAAAGTGTCTGTTGCAAAATACAAAAAATGATCGATAGCACTTGTAGGGGCGATCATTGATCGCCCCTACATCCACCACCAAAAAATTATTTCCATAAGAAGAAAGGGTCTGTTGCAAAATGCAGAATTTTGCAACAGACCCATGTTTTGTTAAACTCTTGCGTGTCCCCGGGCGCAGATCACATCTACCACCTGATCCACATATTGCTGACACAGCTGGGCGGTGGGTGCTTCTACCATTACCCGGATCACCGGCTCTGTGCCAGACTCCCGAACCAAAATACGGCCGGTATCCCCCAGCTTTTCTGCCACATCCGCCACAGCCGCCTGCACCGCAGGATCGTTTTGTGCCTCCGGCTTGGACTTGACCCGCACATTTTTCAAAACCTGAGGATAAATGGTCAAACCCTCACACAACTGGCTGAGCTTTTTCTTCTTGGCAAGCATGACTTCCATGATCTTCAGGCTGGTCAAAATACCGTCGCCCGTGGTGGCGTATTTGGAAATGATAATATGACCGGATTGCTCACCGCCCAAACGGCAGCCGTTACCTACCATATATTCATACACATACTTATCGCCAACCGCCGTTTTGGCATAGTCAATGCCCAGCTTATCCAGGGCTTTATACAGACCAAAGTTGGACATTACCGTAGTAACCACCGTGTTGTTGTCCAGCTGACCGTTCCGCTTCATATGCTGGCCCAGAATATAGAGGATGCAGTCGCCGTCCACCACCTGACCGTTTTCGTCCACACACAAGCAGCGGTCTGCGTCGCCGTCATAGGCAAAACCCACATCCAAGCCGTTTTCCACCACAAATTTCTGCAAAACGGAAATATGGGTAGAGCCTGCATTTTCATTGATGTTGGTACCGTCCGGCTCTGCGTTGATCACATAAGTCTTTGCCCCCAGGGCATCAAAAACGGACTTGGCGATATTCCATGCAGCGCCGTTTGCGCAGTCCAGACCCACCTTCATGCCCTTGAAGGAATACAGCCCCAAGCTGATCAGATAGCCAATATAGCGGTTTCTGCCGGAAACATAGTCTACGGTGCAGCCGACCTTGTCCCGCTGACCAAAGGGCAGCTGTTCCCATTTCTGTCCAAAAACCTCCAGCTTGCCGTCCAAATAATCTTCTACCAGATCGATCACATCTTCGCCCATTTTTTCGCCGTTGGCGTTGAGCAGCTTAATGCCGTTATCATAGTAGGGATTATGGCTGGCGGAGATCATAATGCCGCAGTCAAACTCATCCATACGGGTTACATAGGCAACGGAGGGTGTGGTGGTTACATGGAGCATATACGCATCTGCACCGGAGGCCGTAAGGCCTGCCACCAGACTGTATTCAAACATATAGCTGCTGCGGCGGGTATCCTTGCCAATGACCACCCGGGCAGGTTCATCAGCGCCTGCCTGTTTTTTCAGTTCTCCGTAATACCAGCCCAAAAAGCGACCAACCTGATAGGCGTGGTCCGCAGTCAAATTCACATTGGACTCTCCACGGAATCCGTCTGTTCCAAAATATCTTCCCATATTTAGCTCCTTTTAGCAACGATCTTGCTGCCGTTTTTATAAATGCTGTTGGCAGGAACAACACCCCGGACACTGGACAGAGGGTATACATTGGAATTTCTTCCGATCACTGTTCCGGGATTGAGCACGCTGTTACAGCCCACCTCTACAAAATCTCCCAGCATTGCACCCACCTTCTTCTGATTTGTGGGAATATCCTCATAGCCGTGGATCACTACCAGAGATTTGTCAGACTTCACATTGGAGGTTACCGAACCTGCGCCCATATGGGCCTTATAGCCTAAAATACTGTCGCCTACATAGTTGTAGTGGGGCACTTGCACGTTGTCAAACAAAATTACATTTTTAAGCTCTACGGAATTGCCTACCACGCAGTTTTCTCCAACCAACGCCGCGCCCCGGATAAACGCACCGTGGCGCACTTCCGTGTTGGCACCAATGATGCAGGGTGCGCCCAAATAAGCAGTGGGTGCGACCTCCGCAGTCTTATGCACCCAAACCTGGGGGTTCACCTGTACAAATTCCGATTCGTCCAAAGCTTCACCTAAAGATAGGATGGTATCCTTGATTCCCTTCAGCGCCTCCCAAGGATAGGTAAACTTTTTCAAATATGCACCTGCCATAGTATGGGACAGGTCGTACATATTTTCTATGTGAAACATTTTGTTTCCTGCCTTCCTTTTTGATTTATTTAAGCAAAAATAAAGTCGCATTTGGTACAGGCGAATTATACCACAACCTGCACGCAAAATCAATCTTTTCTTGGGGTGGAAATAATTGCTGCCGGGTGTGCAAACGGACAAGGTGTGAAAGCCGCCGGCAGGCACCGCACCACCAACAAGGAGATTGCCACACCAGTGTGCGCACTGGTTCGCAATGACCTTCAAATTTGATAATGCTCCTAATTTTCAATTTTCGATTAAAATGGCACGGTAAGAAGCGCTTACCGTGCCATTTTCTTATTTCTTCATGGCTGCCCTTACGATCGCCAGGATCTCCTCCGGGGTCTCCACCGGACTTTCAATGAGTTTCTTGGGACACACCGCGGCACACAGACCGCAGGCTGTACATTTTTCGTAATCGATCACAGCCAAATTGTTCTCCACCCGGATCGCCTCATGGGGACAGATCCTTGTGCAGATACCGCAACCGATACAGCCCTGACTGCAGCCACGGACCGTAACTGCACCTTTGGCTTTGGAGTTGCAGGCAATATACACATTGGTTCCGTAATCTACAGGAACGATCAGCTTTCTGGGACAAGCCGCCGCACAGGCCATACAGCCGGTGCATTTCTTACTGTTTACCTTTGCCACGCCATCTACGATCTTAATGGCACCGTCTTTGCAGGCAACAACGCAGTTGCCAAAGCCCAAACAGCCGAACTTACAGGCCAGCGGGCCATTGCCGCCAACCTTGGAAGCGGCAAGACAATCGTGAAAGCCTTCATATTCTGCCTTCATTTTTGCGCCCAGATTGGGATCTGCAGTACGATAGCCGGAGCAGCGAACCAGCGCCACCTTGCGCTTCACTTCCCCCGCTTCCACGCCCATAATTTCTGCCATTGCCTGGGCACACTCATTGCCGCCGGAGTTACACTTGCCGATTTCTGCTTCGCCACTGAGAACCGCTTCGGCGTAACCGCCGCAGCCGGCATAGCCGCAGCCACCACAGTTGGCACCGGGCAGGCATTCATTCAGGGCATCCAGCCGGGGATCGGTCTGTACATAAAACAGCTTGGAGGCAGCCGCCAAAATCAAGCCGAACACCAGACCCAAACCGCCTAAAATTGCAATCGCAATTAAAATTTCAACCATTTTGCGCCCTCCTTAACCGATCTTCAGTCCGGAGAAGCCCATGAACGCCATAGCAAGCAGACCTGCAGCAATCAGCGTGATGGGGAATCCCTTAAAGCTTTCCGGGCTATCTGCCTTGTCAACACGCTCCCGGACGGAGGCAAACAACACGATCGCCAAAGTGAAGCCCAAGCCACCTGCTGCGCCGTTAAAAACGCTCAGCAGGAAATTGTAGCCCTGCTGTACATTCACCAGCGCCACGCCCAAAACCGCGCAGTTTGTGGTAATCAGCGGCAGGAAGATTCCCAACGCCTTGTACAGGGCAGGCACACTCTTTTTTAAGAACATTTCCACCACCTGCACGATGGATGCGATCACCAAAATGAAGGACACAGTCTGCATATAGCCCAAGCCAAGAGGTTGCAAAACATAGGCGTCCACCGCCCAGCAGGCGGCAGAGGCTAACGCCATAACAAAGGTAACTGCCATGCCCATACCCAGTGCCGTATCGATCTTCTTGGAAACGCCCATAAAGGGGCAGATTCCGTAGAATTTTACTAAGATATAGTTTTCTGACAGGAGTGCTGACAGAAGAATTCCAAACAATGCTTGTGCGTAACCGTTCATTCTTTCGCCGCCTCCTTCACCTTATCTTGCATATAGCGGTTAAGCCGCTGGAAGCCGGCAACCATAACACCCAGGGTCAGGAAGCCGCCTACAGGCATGACCATTTGCAACGCCGGATAACCTTCAGGAATAATCACAAAGCCCTCGCCCCCATTTAACAGACCGCCACCGAAGGTGCCTGCGCCCAGCAGCTCCCGAATCACACACATAATGGCCAGCGCCACGGTATAACCGATGCCCTGACACAAGCCGTCAACTGCAGAAGCAAGGACACCGTTTTTGGAAGCAAAGGCTTCTGCACGGCCCAAAACGATACAGTTGACCACGATCAGGGGTATGAATACGCCCAGACTTTCCGCCAGCTCCGGCAAATATGCCTGCAGCAGCAGGTCCACGATGGTAACAAAGCCTGCAATGATCACAATGTAGGCGGCAATGCGGATCTGAGAGGGAATCACCTTCCGCAAAGCGGAGATCAATACATTGGAGCAAATAAGAATAATGGTAACGGACAGACCCATACCCAAGCCGTTAAACAGGCTGGTAGTAATAGCCAAGGTAGAGCAAAGACCCAAAAGCTGCGCCAGAACCGGGTTTTTTGTCAGCAGGCCTTCTTTTAACTGTTTTCTGAAATTCATAAAAAGACCTCCTTAACCCAAATTTTCCACGCAGGCCAGCGCCGCATTTACGCCTGCGACCACCGACCGGGAGGAGATCGTCGCACTGGTAAGGGCGTCAATGGTACCGCCGTCATTTTTTACAGCCAACTGGCCGCTGGTGCCAACAAATTGGTCCCGGAACGCCTGACCCTTTGCACTGTCTGCACCGGCAATGGCACCAAGGCCGGCAGTTTCTGTGTTGGAGATTACATCAATACCCAGCACATTGCCCTGCAGATCAATGCCAACCATCATTACGATAGCGCCGTTAAAGCCGGCAGGTGCAACCTGTACTGCATAGCCGGTTTCCGAGGCGTATACCGCCTGCACAATGCCGGTTTCGTCGGTAAACGACTCCAGCAGCTGGCCGCCACCGGGCAGAACCGTTTCAATCGCCGCCTGGGTCTTTTGCCGGTTCCGCTCTGCAATGGCTGGGGCGGTAATGGTGTTCACCGCAGACAAAGCGGCTGCCACCACGGCGGTGATTGCCAGCAAGGTCAGCGCCAAACGGAGAATGTAGAGAACCGGATTTTGCTTTTTCATCTTACAGCCTCCTTCTTAACTGTACCGAACTTCTTGGGACGTCCCAGCCGATCCAGCAGAACCACACAGCAGTTCATAACCAAAATGGCATAGCTGACACCTTCGTTATAGCCGCCGAAATAGCGGATAACAATGGTGAGTATGCCGCAGCCAATGCCAAAAAGAATCTGACCCAGCTTGGTAACGGGGCTGGTTACATAGTCGGTAGCCATAAACAGCGCACCCAGCATCACACCGCCGGAGCACAGCTGTGCGGCACACCAAACCAAACGGTCATTGCCCAAGGGGAACAGCAGCGCCAGCAGGGCAACCGTGCCCAAATAGGAAAGGGGAATTCGCAGGGTAACGATCTTGCGAATAAGCAAATACCCAAAGCCGATCAGCAGCAAAAGGGCAGAGGTTTCGCCCAAACTTCCGCCTACATTGCCCAGGAACATATCCAGCACAGAAGCCTCGGGCATCTGTCCCTGATGCATGGCTGCCAACGGTGTTGCGGCAGTAACGGCATCGGCGGCAGAAAAAAGGCCCACAGCATTACGGAAGCCTACCTTTGCCCATGTGTTCATCACCACAGGCCAGCTAAACAAAAACGCACGGGCTGCCAATGCGGGGTTGACAATATTTCTTCCAACACCGCCAAAAAGCTGCTTGACCAAAATAATAGCAAAGAAATCGCCAATGATAATGCACCAGTAGGGAATGGTAACCGGGCAGACAAACGCCAGCAGCACACCGGTTACAATGGCAGACATGTCATACACATGACTTACCACCTTCATGATCTTGCACCATGCCCATTCAAAGAACACGCATGCTGCCGCGCTGACCAAAGTAACCATCAGCGCCCGCAGGCCGAAGAAGTACACACTGCCCACCAGAGCCGGAAGCAGCGCAATGAGCACATCGCGCATAATGGACTTGGTGGAAATGGGAGCATGTACATGGGGGGAGCTGGAAATGGTCAGCTCATAGAAATATTTCATTTGTGCCATTTTCGCCCCTCCTTACTTCTTCGCCTGTGCCTGAGCATTCCGGACACGCTGTTTTGCCGCACGGAAGCCCAGCACCAGCGGTACGCCAGCCGGGCAGGTGTAAGCACAGCAGCCGCACTCGATGCAATCCATCAGATCCACCGCCAGCATTTCGTTGGCATCGCCGGTGAACATTGCCTTGTAGATAAGAACAGGCATCAGGTGCATGGGGCAAACCTCCACACACTTGCCGCAGCGGATACACCGTGCGTTGTCCACCACATATTTATTGCTCTTACCCAAAACGGTAACCGCATTTGTTCCCTTAATTACCGGCACGGCCAGATCATACTGGGCAGCGCCCATCATGGGTCCGCCGGAGAGGACCTTATAGGGGTTTTCCTTGTAGCCCACAGCCTCTAATAGCTCATTGAAGCTGGTGCCGATGGGAACCATCAGGTTCTTCGGCTCCATAACGATGTCGCCGGAAACGGTAACGATTCGCTCTATCAGGGGCATGCCTTCATACACTGCATCGTGGATCGCCTTACAGGTAGCCGCATTGACCACCGCACAGCCAACAGCTGCAGGCAGACCGCCGGAGGGTACTTCCCGCCCGGTTACAGCATAAATCAGCTGCTTTTCTGCGCCTTGGGGATACTTGGCAGGCAAGATCTCCAGCACAATGCCGTTCTTTCCCTCCATTGCCTTCTGTAAGGCTTCCTTTGCCTTGGGCTTGTTGTCTTCCAGAGCAATATGTGCTTCCTGCAGGCCTAAAATTTTCATTACGATCTGCAGACCGGAGACCACTTCCTCCGGAAATTCCTGACACAGACGGTCATCCGCCACAATGTAAGGTTCACACTCAGACACATTAACGATCACTGTATCCACCTTGCCCAAGCCGGAGCTGAGCTTCACATGGGTAGGGAAGGCGGCGCCGCCCATGCCTACAATGCCCGCCTGACGGATAATATCCATCAGCTCCTCACCGGTGAGCTTATCTGCCTCCTCCCGGGTACGGGGCTGAATGTCAGGGCAGCGTGTTCCCAAATGGTCGTTTTCGATCACTACGCTCATCACCATGGTGCCACTGGTATGGGGGCGCATTTCCACCGCCTTTACCTTGCCGGAAACCGGTGCATGCACCGGCACACACAGACCCTGGTTATCACCGATCTTCTGACCCTTTGTAACCATATCCCCCTTCTTCACCAGCGGCTGACAAGGCGCGCCGATGTGCTGGGACATGGGAATTACCAATATATCCGGCTCCGGGAACTGATGGACCGGATGGTTTTCTGCATACCATTTATTTTCCTTGGGGTGGATACCGCCAAAAAAGGAAAAAGCCATACTATCACCTCTTCGTTGGACCTTTGACTGCGGCTATGCCGTGAACCGTCTTTCTTGCATACATCATACAGTAGTTACCGAAATTTGTCCACCTATTTTTGCGGGTTTTTACCCTGTATTCTTAAAAAGTAAAAACATATCGATACGTTTTAGTCTGATACTGCCCCGTATATAATCAAAAGGAGAGTTGCAAATTATAGGGAACGGATTGCCACGGGTGCTAAAGCACCCTCGCAATGACGTGGGGTGGAATGGGAGATTGCCACGGGGGCGCTGCGCCCGTGCAATGACCTTCAAATTTGATAATGCTCCTGATTTTCAATTTTCGATTAAAATGGCACGGTAAGAAGCGCTTACCGTGCCATTTTCTTATTTCTTCATGGCTGCCCTTACGATCGCCAGGATTTCCTCCGGGGTCTCCACCGGACTTTCAATGAGTTTCTTGGGACACACCGCGGCACACAGACCGCAGGCTGTACATTTTTCGTAATCGATCACAGCCAAATTGTTCTCCACCCGGATCGCCTC
>JAZRNS010000007.1:0-10280 GCA_045648245.1 Faecousia sp.
TTCAAGTCCCGCCTCGCGCACCAAAAGAAAAGCAGACCTTTTGGTCTGCTTTTCTTTTGGTGTAACTAAGTTTGACCTTGCGGGCAAGTGAAGTTGCTAACGCATTGAAGTTACTGCGTAGCGAAGTTTCACCTGACAGTGAAGTTGGCAAACTTAACTTCACTTTGTACGTATGCACAAAACTTCACTATGCCGCAAGGCATAACTTCACATCGGCAAAGCCGATACTTCACTTATCCCCCCTGTGTTCCAACAAAAACGGAACACAGGGGCTTTTATTACAAATGCTTTGAAAATAGTTTTGCCGCATTGCCCAGTAGAATTTTTTGTTTATCCTCTTGGGGTATGAGCGCATATTCGATCCGCCCCCTCTGGGAAGCGGCGGAATAGGTATCCGTTCCAAAGAGGATTCGGTCTGCGCCGATGCGGCTATAGGCATACTCAATGATTAGATTTTTTGTACTGGAACCGCCGGAGGTATCGGTGTAAACATTTCCGTGCTCCGCAAGGGCGATGGCGTCCACCTGGTCTTTTCTGCCCAGATGGGCTACAATCAAGGTTACATTGGGATAGCGGTTAGCAATGGGAACAATACAAGAAAGGTCTCTTTCCGGATGAATGAGTACAACCGTTTGGAATCGGGCGGCAAAGGAAAAGATTTTATCAGCATATTCTTCTAAGCGGTAGTTATGGTATTGGGGATGGAGCTTAATACCTACACATTTTTTATGCCGGAGCATACGCTCTGCCTGTAAAAATGTTTCTTCGTTTCTCGGGTCGATCACCACCCACTGGTACAGGCAATCTACCCGATCGATCAAATCGTGCAGATATTCATTTTCTTCTACGACCACCTCTGTGCTAAGGCAAGCGGCAAAGGTGCTGCAGAACATTTTTTCAATACCGGCTGCCCGATTGATCCGTATTAAATCTTCCAAATCCGCAGATGCTCCGATGGCTAACTGGCTGTCATAGGGACTTCCGTGGTTGATATGGGTGTGCATATCAATGGCGATCAAATCTCCGTAAAATTCTGTTGGAAGAATCCAAGGATTATTCATAAACTACACTCCTTTGTTCTAAAATTTCAATACCCCCTTCGGCAAACCGGGGAAAAATGATCCCATATGCTGCAATCCAGCTTAGGGGTACATACACTTTGGGAAACCTGCTTGTAATGGATTCATTGAATGTACGTCTTGCGCCTGCCGGTTATTTATAGGCCTTCTTTTTGTTTTCTTCCGGCATTTTTTGAATTTTCCTCTGACGGCGCAACTCGGAAAGGTTACATCCGTAACGCTGCATAATCAGGCGGGAGATATGGCGCTTAGAATAGTTGGTGGCTTCTGCCATCTCCTCTAGTGTAATATCCGCTCCGTTGATCATATTGTCGATAAGCACCATATTATTGCCAGCAGCCGCCTGTAAGGGAACGGTTTCTGTAAGTAGTTGCTGGAATATCCACGCCACAAAGTCTGCAGCGGCCGCTTTTAACTGAAAAACGCCCTGAATATGTTTGTAGTTTTCTTTTTGGCAAAGAATGAAAAGGCTGTCCTCCAAACGCCTTGGGAAGGACAATGGCTTGAGCACATGTGCGTGCAGAGCAGAAATTATGGTATCGTAAAATTTCTCTGTGCCCCCTATCTTGTCAATGGTCAGGGAGATCGTATACAGTTTTTCTGCAGGCAACTTGGATTTTGTGGTACAGTGCAGAAAATCAGGAGGTACAATGATAAATTCATGGGCTTTTAATTCCACATCCCGATCCTTAAGGCAGCAGGTGAAGGCATTTCCTGCAAGAAAATGAAATTCGTAATAGCAATGGCTATGCAAATAAGGCACACCACAAGGAGGGAAGAACAGATCTACAATATAAAATGTAATGCGGGCATCGCCATAGTCTAGAAACACTTTTTTCACAGGATGTTCCATATACATTCGCCTCCTATAAATAAAGATACTTTAACATATTTTAAATGTCAACTAAAAGTTGGCACAAATAGGAGAAAGTGTCCACGCCCCTATTGACATTATTTTTTCTTTGAAATATAATTACACTGAAGGATATTATAAAAAGGAGGAAAATTATGAAAAACATAATGAAACGCATAACGGCGATCTTGCTGCTAATCGGATTAGCAGTATCCTTCATCGTCCCTGCAACCTTCGCAGAGAATGATTCGCCAGCGGAGCCTAAGACCATTGTGTACAACATGGCACTTTATGAAGACGAAGCTTTTAAAGCTTCCTTTATGAAGAACGATGCATTGCAGGACAAGTATTACACTTCCCTCTGTAATGAATGCGAAGCAACAATGGAGAATTGTTTGGCAGAAAAGTACGCAAACAATCAGATCAACTGGGTGCTGGAAAAGAGCAGCTTTGCCCAAGTGGGATTATTGCCCAACGGTTCTCATGGCATGCGCCTGCGCTATGCTGCCGGAACTGCCACTGACGCCACTGGCAACTGGGTAGCTTTCCGGGTAAAGGTGGACAAAGCAAGCACCTACACCATTTCTGTAACGAAGGATTCCACGCAGTTAGCTTACACTGCCCAGATGTATATCTTCCCGGCATCCGCAGAAACCATGTCCCCGGACACATTGGTTGCTGCTATGACCGCAAGTAACTCTGTTGGCACAGCCACCCTTCCAAAAGCAGCAGGCTCCTGCGAAGTGGGCGACCGGACTTTTGAAAATACCGGTGAATATATCATCGCTTTGAAGAACATCGGTAACACTACCCGGATCTACCTGGACCAGATCACGCTGACAGAAAAGGTACAGGCACCCACTACCACAACTACTAACACTACCACTACCACTACCACAACTACTGGGGCTCCTGTGGGCGAACCGGAAACCCAGATTTACGATTTTAAGCTTTATAACAATGAGGCACTGATTGCAGACAGTACTCCCGGTGCCATCACCGGCACCACTATAGATCCATATAATAAAATATACAATGGAACGAACCGTGTCTATGAGTGGATGTTCTCCAATTACGGTACAAATATCAACTGGGGTATTGAAGCCCTCAACGGTCTATATGCCGGTCCTTACACTAACAGAATCAAGATCGTTAACTTTTTTGGAGAAAAAGATCAAGGCATGCGGCTGAGACTCACAACCGCTGCAGGCAAGTATATTGCATTGCGCATTAAAGTACCTGTTCCAGGTACTTACGAAGTATCCGTAGACGCTGCATTAACAACGCTTCCTGCAAACAACCTGGATGTATATATCTTCCCTGCTGTTACCAGCTTTACCGAAGAATCTGTCATGCATGATCCCTACACAGACGAAACAGTAGCTGATGACATTAAGATCTCTACTTATCTGACAGATGCAAATAAGGTTGGCACTGTGAAAACTACCAAAACAAATATGTCCTGCAACTTAGGCGAAAAAGCATTCGCCACCGCAGGCGATTATATTGTAGTATTCCAGGTCAACGAAAAGGGTTTAACCAACCAATATGCATACTTAAGTAAGCTGACGCTGACACCTGTTATCAATGAAGAAGGTTCTACAGGAACATCTACCGCAGCGCCTACCGAAGAAACAACGGAAGAACCCACCCGGGAGACTATCGATACCTCCAACGGGTACATAGACGGCTACTACAACCTTGCACTTTACGAGGATGTTGCCTTTATGAATTCCTTTATAAATGGTGCTTTCGTGGATCTGCACTATTTTGGCGGCTGCTATGAATGTGGCAAGACACTGGCTAAATGTCTGGCAGAAAAATATGCCAATAATCAGACCAACTGGATCATGGAAGGCACCAGTTTCGCGCAACAGACCTTTATGGCGAAAGATGCCCAGGGCTTGCGACTGCGCTACAGCGCTGATACCGGCAAGGACGGTACGGATAACTGGGTAGCATTGCGTGTAAAGGTAAATACACCGGGCACCTATACGGTTACAGCAGTTAAGGATTTTGGAGGTCTGACCTTTAATGCCCAGGTATTTGTGTTCCCCGCAACGGCAGAAACCATGTCTGCAGATGCTTTGGTTGCAGGAATGACAGAGAATAATACTGTGGGTTACCTGTATTTCCCCAAGGCAGCGTCTACCCGCCAGGCAGGCGAGTGGACCTTCGATACTGCCGGTGAGTACATCATTGCATTGAAAAATGTGGATAACACTATCCGTATGTATTTAGACCAGATTGCATTGACTCCCGTTGTAGAGGAAGTTCCCAAGACCCCTGTGGATAAAATGTTCTATGACTTCGGTCTGGACACCATAGACGAGAATTTCTTTGGTACTAGTATCTTTAATAAATATGCAGGCACCGGTTCTGTGAAGGACAAGATCGACGAGATGTACGCCGCCGATACCCTTCAGTGGAAGTACGAAAACAGAAGCGGTGTAGATAATACGGGCAACCAGTATAAATTCCGGGACGATGCCCTGCGGTTTAAGACGGCTGCCAACTATAAGGACTACGATAACTGGTGGATCGCCTTCCGTCTGGATAGCCCCGGTGCAGGCACTTATGATGTGCGCCTGACAACCGCCCTCGACAGCAAGGCAGTTGCCAATATCTATCTGATCCCCGCCACCAAAAACACCATGCGCCCTGAGGATCTTGAGAAGGCAATGACAAAGGAAAACCTGCTGGTGCAGCGTGCCATCTTCGATGCGAAGGACACCTTCTATTTAGGCGAGTATACTTTTGGCACCGAAAACGAGTATGTAATGGTGGTGCAATTTACCAAGGGTACATTGTTCTATATGTCCAGCATGGAAATGACCAAGGACGGCTTGAAGGCAGACGGCACAGTTAAGAGCGAAAAGATCTACAACGGCACCGTTTATAATCTGGCACTGAACGATGCTATGGACGGCGTTCTTCCGGCTTCCAAGTATATGGTCGCTGACACGCTGAGCGAAATGAACGCCCTTTACCGTTCCGGCGAGATCAACTGGAACTATGTGTCCATCAGCGATCGTATGTCTGCCGGTGATAAGCCCTCTGAATATTTGCGTTTCTATCGAGCCACCGGTCTGCGTATGTACGGTCAGGAGGATGACTGGCTGGCAATTAAGATCAAGAGCCCCGGAAGCGGCAACTTTACGGTCAGTCTGAATTATGCAACCGGTTACGAAGCCGGTACTATCGCAATGTATGTTCTGCCTGCGGACACCCCCAAGGATGAGCTTTGGGCAGCAACTGACCCCTCTAACCGGATCGGTACGGTGTGCCTTACCAACGAAACCGGCGAAGCAGTTATAGAACCTGGCCACACTTCCTTTGTAGGCTACTACAATTTTGAGGCTGGCAAGGAATACATTCTGCTTCTGGAAGTTTACGAGACTTCGGAATTTGCAAGCACAAAGTGCTATGTAAATCTGGCCCAGATCATTATGGAACGGGGCATTATCGATTATGAATCTGCCCAGAAGGCAAAGAAGGCTAAGCCCATCACTGTGGCAGATGCGCTGATACAGATAGCAGATGCCCGATCTACCGGCGCGGTAGCAGAGGTGAATGGACATGATTATTTATACCTGCCTTTTGAAGGCAAGGTGATGGCTGTAGTTGACCTGACCATGGGCGAAATTGTGGATATTGTTGAGACCACCTGCAGACACCCCCGTGCCATTGCGGTTGGTCCGGACGGAACGGTTTGGATGGGCAGCTCCAGCAAGTGCCTGGCATGGTACGATCCCATCACCCAGGAGTATAATACATCTCCCTCCTTTATCAATATTAAGGGCTTGGAGATGCTGCAGCAGATCGTCTATATAAGCATATCCGACGACGGAAAAATGCTCTATATGAACTGCTATCCCGGTGCTTATCTGGTTTCCTACAATATTGAAACCAAGGAATTCCACAACTACGGTCAGCTGATCAAAACAGACGATGTGTTTATTAGCGCCAACACCTATTATAACGGCTATTTGTACAGCTGCTATTACGGCTATCCCGATCCCTGGTGCAAGATCGTAAAGATCGATCCTGCCACCGGTAAAATCGTGAATAGTGTAGACCTGAACAGAGATTACTTCCCCGAGGGTGCTTCCATTGCCCGCCTTTGTGTGCTGGGCGACGATTATTTGCTTGCTGGCGGCAGCGGCTTGCCCCAAGCTATCGTGATGGACATAAACACTCTGGAGCTGCAAGAAACCAGCCTTTTGAGTGGCGTTCACTATGGCACCACAGAGATCATTGACGGCAAGCAGTATATGGTTGTTCAGGGCTTGGGTCTGCACCAGTACGACGTGGAAACCAAGGAATTTAGTAAAGTTCCCGGCTTTGGCAACAGCGGTTCCGGTTTCTTGTGCCACTTAACCCCCTGGTCGAAGGCATCGGCCACCATTGATGGAGAACTGTGCCTGGTCAACTTCCTCAACACCGGTGGTCATCCCCGTCTGTACAGATTGGAAAGTCAGGATATTTATGACTGGAAGACCCTTATAACAGGCATTGGCGGTGCGCCGGATCTCCGTGCCTTTGTGAACGGACCGGAAGGCTCCAATGAGATTTATGTTGGTTTCTATAACTCTGAATATTGTGCAGTTTACAATACGGAAGAGGGTAAAGTTACCCATACATACCTCACCGGCGGTCAGACCGACAGTCAAATCTGGTATGAGGGTAAGCTCTACTGCGGCAACTATTCCTCCACCACCCTCAATGAAATCGATTTGGTTCCCGCAGATCAGGCAACCTATCCGCCTACCAATACCTTTACACAGCGCTGGAAGTTGGATCATGACACCACCGGACAGATGCGTATCCATTGTCTGGCGGCTGGCGACGGCTATATTTTCGCCGGTACGATCCCCAATACCAACCTCCGCGGCGGCAGTGTTACCATTTACAACACGACAAACGGCAAATGGTCCACAAAGCGGAATGTGGTTCAGGATCAGTCTATTTTGAGCCTTGCCTACCACGACAAGCTGCTCTACGGTACAACCAGTACCCATGGCGGTCAGGATGCAGGCCCGGCAGAAGGCGCTTCTGCTGTAGTATTCGTCTATGATTACGAAAAGGAAGAAGTTCTTGCAACTTTGGACCCCAGAGATTACATTCGCGGTCTGCCGAATTCGGTAGATGCGCTTATGGGCATTAACCCCGATCCCAAGGCAGATGAAAATGGCAGAATTTGGGTCATCGTGGGTCAAGGTCTGATGTGCTTTACCTTTGATCGTGAAACCAAGACCTTCGATGTTCAGCAAGTAATCCAGTTCCACACAGAAACCATCGACACCAGCGGTAGCCAGGCATGGTTGGATAAGAACATTCTGTTCGATGTGGAAACCAACAGTATCTATGTGTGTCTGCAGAACTACGGTGGCTTCCGCCACATTGAGCTTGTAGATTGGGATGCACCCATCGGCAGTATTAAGGTCAAGGATAGCCAGCGGATTTTGAGCCAAACTCCCATTAAATATGTGCTGGGTGAGGACGGCGATCTATACTATGCAGCTGGTAACATCATGCGTATGCTTCCCCTGAATGTAACGGATGAAGACTGGGCAATTTCCGGAGAAATCGATAAGATGATCGAAGATCTGGGCGAAATTACCCTGGAATCTGAAGTGGCCATTAAGGAAGTGCGGTCTGCTTATGACAACTTAAGCTGGCGCTATAAAGCACTGACTCAGAATCTGGAGTTACTCAAAGAAAAGGAATGCGATATGCTGGAGTGCAAGGTCGCTACCCTGGAAGGCGTAGAGATGACTGCAGACGACTATCCGGCAATGCAGACTCTGATGGATACCTACAAGGCTATGGATAGCCGCCAGCAGAGATATGTGAAAAACTACGACCTGCTCAAGTCTGCTTACAACACCGCATCTGACCTGAATGATCAGCGGATCGCAGCAGCTTTACAGGAGCGGATCAACGCTCTGCAGCCGAAGTTCCCCTTGACCCTGGATAATGAGCCGGAGGTTTTGGAAATCCGTGCAGACGCCTCTGCCCTGACCGGTAAGCAGTATCTGCTGCTGGATACCACAATTTTGGTAGAAGCAGAAGCCCAGATTGCAGCACTGAGAGCAGAACTTGTAAAACGCGCAGAAGAGCTGATCCAGGCAATTCCTGACGAGATCACATTGGAGGCAGAGCCTGCCATTGTGGCAGCAAGAGAAGTGGTGGAAAAGCTTTACACCCATGAGCTCAAGCAGATCTCTTATGCCAAGTTTGACAAGGCAGATGCTGCGCTGAGAAGTCTGAAAAAGGCGAAGGCAGATGCAGAAAACGTGGATGCATTGATTTCTGCTATCGGCATTGTTACCTTGGGGGATAAAACCCGGATTGCAGAGGCAAGAGCTGCTTATAACAAGCTAAATGAAGCAGGTCGCAACTTCTTAACACAAGAAAAGAAGCTGTTCCGTGCAGAGTTTATTTTGAAAGCATTGCAGACCTGGGGTATCCCGGCAATCACTGTAGTGAATGCAGGCATTGTATTTGCAGTTTTGTGGTTTGTTCCTTCCTTGCACAAAAAGGTATTCAAGGCAAAAAAGAAGGAAGAAACAGAAGTAATTGACAATTAAAAAGAACAATTGACAATTAGACCCACCAACAAAATTATGGGTCATTGCAAGCCTGCAATAGCAGGCTTGCAATCTCCAATCTTTTGCACTATGGATTTTGCATTTTGCACTTAAAATGCTTCTCAACCCATATCAATAGCAAATCCCCGGCAGGTTCCTGTCGGGGATTTTCTATATTGGCTCGGGTGGACACAACTACCAAAAAAACAGCCAAACTGATATTGACTTTTTCTTTCCATACAGTAAAATTAGAGTATAGGAAGTATTGCCCTCAACAAGAACACTCTATTAAAGAAAAGGCGGGATTATTATGCATAAAGATCAGTCCATTCGTTTCCTATTCCCAATAGATGGGGATTGCCTGAACCAAAACGACGGAAAAGTTACGGATAAGGGAATTCTTATAACTGCATTTGTGGAAGCGCCCCAAAACCACTGTGTGGAAATTTGCGGTGTGCCGGCAACCTTCTCTAATGGTAAATACACAGCCGATGTTTTGATCTCTGACCACGAAACAGTTCTTTCGGCAGAGGACAAAACCGCACAGCAGCAGTGCCGGATCACGGTATTCAAGCTGCAAAATCCCATGGGCGGTTACCGTCTGTCTTCTGACGATAACATTCTGTTCCTATGTGATATTAACGACCATCAAGATACCTACAAATCTATTTTTGAAAACCCGTATTTGGCGGTATATAAAAAAGCCCATGATTTGTATGGCGCAAAGGTACATCTGAATTTATTTTATGAATTTGACAGTGCCAATCCCTCATTCAAGCCCGGTAGCCATAAGTACTTTAATCTGTCCATGATGACCGATAAGTTTAAAGATGAGTTCCGTGCCAACGCCCATTGGCTGAAGCTCTCCTTCCACGCAAAGGCAGAGCATCCGGCCGAACCTTACAAGCACGCCACCGGCGCAACTGTCAAAGAACATGCCCAGATGGTAAATAGGGAGATCCTCCGCTTTGCCGGTGCAGAGGTATTAAGCGCTGCCACCACCATCCATTGGGGTGAGGCCAATGTAGAAGTGGTTACTGCCCTGCGGGAAATGGGCTATCAAGCTTTGGCTGGATATTTTATGCCCACAGGCGCACCGGTTGCCTATTATGCAACAAAAGAAATGGTGGACTATATTTATCATCGGGATTTTTGGAAGGACACCCAGACAGATGTACTCTTTGGCAGAATTGACGAAGTCATCAACAGAAGTACATTGGAGGCAAACTTAGCGTCGCTGAAAGAAATCACCGCCTCCCCTACCCGCGGCGGTTTTGTGTCCATTATGATCCATGAACAGTATTTTTATCCCACCTACGGCGGCTATCTGCCGGATTTTGAGCAGCGGGTATTGGAATGCTGCCGGTATTTGTATGAAAATGGCTATGAGGGCCGCCATTTAAAAGATGTAGCCGGACTGGGCGATCTGCCTGTATAATCAAAATAAACACAATGTTGGGAGGTAGCTCAAATCGCGCTACCTCCCTTGTTTAATCAAATTTCTGTTTGACAGGTAGTCGCCGAACAACGCACGTCATTGCGAAACCAATGCGTACACTGGTTGTGGGAATCCGTTCTCCTTATGAAAAGCGCACGAACTGCAGTGTTTGTAGCAGATGCGGTTTGCCACGTCGCTTTCGCATTGCCCGTTTGCGGTGCCCGGCAGAAACAGCGCCTGACGAAGCAGGCTCGTTTCTTGCCGACCGCGGCACACGCTGCGCTTTCGCTCCTCCCGCCACCGGCGGCGCTCAAGCT
>JAZRNS010000008.1:0-6479 GCA_045648245.1 Faecousia sp.
GGGACCGATGCCCATAACATTCAATGCCTGTTCCGCGCAAGCGGTCTGAGAATTTAAACATACGCAGCCTTTTACGCCTACATACGTCGCGATGTTCTTTTCCAGCTGTTTTGTTCTAGGTCCGGTTGTAATCCAACCGGAACGCAGTGCTTCTGCAACCTCACATATTTCTAATTCAGAAATATCCGGTGGTGAAAATGGTATGTTCATGGTTATTCCTCCTAGTTGATTCGGCAATCTGCGTTAGGACCTTAGTAAATCTTAATTTTATATCAGGTTTTATACCCCTAGCCCAGCCATTTCTTCTGAAAGCTTGCTGGCTTCGATCTTCGGCATGGTAAACGGACCGGAGCGTTGATAGGTCGCTACCATTTTTGCTACCAGATCATAGATATCCGGATCGTTGTCATAAGCAGCAGTCATGAGCTGGCGAAGCTGCACCAAAAATTCATCGGTATCAAAGGGTATGGGGTTTCCGATATGGATCAGCTCATTGGCTGTTTTTTGCATACCCTCTTCTGCCATCAGCTTCTCTTCAAACAGCTTTTCGCCCGGTCTTAGTCCGGTGTAGCGAATTTGGATATCCTCGTCGGGCTTTAGTCCGGAAAGCTTAATCAGATTCCGCGCCAGATCATCGATCTTCACCGGATCGCCCATATCCAACACAAAAATTTCACCGCCACCGGCATAAGCACCAGCCTGCATCACAAGGCTTACTGCCTCGGGAATCGTCATGAAGTAGCGGATAATATCCGGGTGGGTTACCGTAACCGGACCGCCTTCCGCGATTTGTTTTTTAAACAGCGGGATAACAGAACCGTTACTGCCCAGCACATTGCCAAACCGCACTGCCACATATTCTGTACAGTAAACAGGCTCCGGTGTTTCTGTCAGGATGTCCTCTTTGTCCTGATGGGTAAAGAGCATCGGCAGATTCTTTGCAGACCCGGTTTTTACCGCCCGGTCGAAGCTTTGGATCACCATTTCGCACAGACGCTTGCTTGCGCCCATAATATTGGTGGGATTTACCGCCTTGTCGGTACTGATCAGAACAAACCGCTTACAGCCATGGAGCATTGCCGCATAGGCTGTTTTATATGTACCGATCACATTATTTTTAATGGACTCGCAGGGGCTTGTCTCCATCAGGGGGACATGCTTATGTGCGGCTGCATGGTAAACCGTATCCGGCTTGTACTCAGCAAATACACTGTTGATTCGGCGGCTGTCCCGTACAGAACCGATCAGCACCTTCAGATTCAGGTCCGGATAGAATCTGCGCAATTCCTGTTCAATGTCATAGGCGTTATTTTCGTAAATATCGAAAATAATCAAAAGGCGGGGATGATGCGCAGCGATCTGACGGCACAGCTCACTGCCAATGGAGCCTCCGCCGCCGGTAACTAGAATCGTCTTGCCTTGAATCTGGCGATAAATCTCTGTCATATTGACCTTGATGGCATCTCTGCCCAGCAGGTCTTCCACCGCCACATCCTTCATGTCCTTTACAGATACATTGGAGAGCAGTTGGTGAACACCGGGAAGGTTCTTGATCTCGCAACCGGTTTCTTTGCAGATATTCAGGATCTTGGTCCGCTCTTCCTTGACGGCGCTGGGAATTGCCACAAGAATCCGCTTGATCCTATATTTTTTGGCATTGGCCAAAATATGTTCTCTGCCGCCTACCACAGGAATGCCATCAATATCGCGCCCCCATTTATTGGGGTTATCATCAATGATGCAGCAAACCTTTAATTTACTCTCCTTCATCTGCATAATGTCTCGCAGAATACTTTGTCCGGCATTTCCTGCGCCAACCAGCATAACCCGCACAGCATTGTTATCTCTTTGGACCCGGCTTCTTTCCAGCAGAATGAGCCGATAAGAGAAACGGATGCCCAGCACCAGCATAAACTGAATGCCCATCCCGATCACATAATAAGAAATCGGCATACGGCGGAATAGCACGGTAATGGCAACAATGTGAAAAACGGATGTAATTACACTGGCCATTGCGGTACGCATCAGTTCGCTGAAGCTTGCAAAACGCCAAATGCTCTTATACAGCCTCAGGCGGTTGAATACGAGTAAGCAAACCACTGCGTAAATCGGTGCAAATTTGAAAAACGGAATCAAATACTGCTCCACCGGAATTTCAGAGATATTACAATCATAGCGGAACCACAATGCCAGCAGGTACGAAAGGTTTACTGCAATAATATCGTACAGTCCCAAAAATACCGCAACGATTCTCCAATGTTCAATTTTTTGTTTGGTTCTCAATGCGTTTGTCATAACACATCACCTGCACAGCAACAAATGCCGAAAAGCATTGTCTGCACATTCCCTTTTTGATGTTGTTTGGTGGTTTTATCGGCCCACTGCGTCCCGGAAAATAGCACGGCTGCGGCGAGACAATCCGGCTATCACTTCATCCATACCTTTATCTTCCAGGTACTCTACCGCCTGGGTAATCGTAGGCGGTCGGGTAGTCATGTTGTGGCAATCGGAGCCCAGGAGCTTTACCATACCACTATCGAGCATGCGCCGTGCCTTGCCCCGAGTAAAGGGATGCAGTAAGCACTCTGCATTCATCTGCACCAGTACACCCTGTTCCAGAACCTGCATCAGGATCTTTTTTTCCTGCATAGGAATATAGCGCTCTATATGCGCCAAAATCGGCACAATGCTACGCACGCTGCAAATACTGCGCACAGTTCGCACCACCTCATCGCCCCATTTACCAAAGGGCATTTCCAAAAGCATATAGCGGGACTTGCCGATGCACAGCGCATCCAAATCCTCCTGATGGCACAAACCGGGACGGTAAGCCACCTCCGCGCCCAAAACAATCTCCGGCACAGGTTGTTCCACCAGCTTCAACCGCTCAAACAGCACCTGTGCAGCAGCATCTCTGCGAGCCAAAAATTCGCTGGCAGGTTCCACTGGATAGTAGTGGGGGGTTAAACAAACCTGATGGATCCCCTGCTCATAGCAACCCCGCAAAACCCGTACAGATTCCTCCACCGTCCGGCAGCCGTCATCGATACCTGGGAGAATATGGCTATGTATATCACAGATCGGGTGTTCTCTTTCCATTTTTATCCCTCTTTTTCCTTGTATAAAAATGCATAATATATCATCGTATATTTTACCGCACTTTTCTTTAAATTGCAACTGAAATTCCATTTTTCTTCTATTGATTTTTGTAATCTTTTACCAAATAATGCAGGGATTGTATTTTCCGACAGATTATGCTAAGATGTTAACTGGCTATTAAAGTCGTTTCCATAGTGTTTTTTATTTATCTTGGAGGATATAAATATGATTGAACAGCGATATGCGGATCTTGCCTGGGAAAAGACTGCTGAACTTTTAGGAATTGACTCCCCGTCCGGTTTTACAGACCGGGCAGCCCAATGGGTGAAAGAACAATTTGCACAGCTGGGCTTTGCAGCAAGCATTACTGCCAAGGGCGGTGTTCTGGTGGATTTGGGCGGCAAGGTTGCCAATGACGGCCTGCTGCTGGCTGCTCATGCGGACACCTTAGGCGCCATGGTTGCCCAGGTAAAGGGCAATGGCCGCCTGCGCCTGACACCTCTGGGTGGCATGAACGCCAACAATGCAGAAGCCGAAAATATACGGGTGTACACCCGCACCGGTAAGGTTTACGACGGCACATTTCAGCTTTGTAACGCCTCCGTTCATGTCAACGCAGACTATGCTTCCGCTAAGCGCACCTTTGATTCCATGGAGGTGGTTTTAGACGAAGCGCTTTCCAGTGCAGCAGATGTCAGCAAGCTGGATATTCAGGTTGGGGATATGGTCTGCTTTGACCCCCGCACCCGGCGCACACAGTCCGGCTATCTAAAAAGCCGATTCCTTGACGATAAGCTCTCTGTGGGTATTCTTTTGGGCTTTGCCAAGTATATAGCTGACAATAACATTACCCTTTCCCGACGCACCTGGGTCCATGTTACGGTTTATGAGGAGGTGGGTCATGGCGGCTCTGCCTCTGTTCCTGCCGGCGTTACAGAGGCCATATCTGTGGATATGGGCTGTGTAGGCGAGGGCCTAAACTGCACAGAACGGCAGGTTTCTATTTGTGCCAAGGATTCCGGCGGTCCTTACAACTATGATGTCGTGGGCAAGCTGATTGACGCTGCCAAGAAAACCCATGCCGATTATGCGGTAGATGTATACCCCATGTACGGCTCCGATGTGGAGGCCACCCTACGGGCAGGCTTCGATATTCGCCACGGACTCATTGGTGCAGGTGTGTACGCCAGCCACGGCTATGAACGCAGTCATATTGACGGGGTGTATAATACCCTAAAGGTCTTGTGCGGCTATCTGGGCTGTGAATGAATTAGCCCTCTATACGGCGGGAGCAAGCCCCCGCCCTACGGTAAAATCCATAAATTTCACACCATAATAATCAACCGCAATTTTCAATGACACAAAAAAGAGCGTACTGCTAAGCAGTACGCTCTTTTTATCAGTTAAATTACACCAGCTCGATAACTGCCATTTCAGCAGCATCACCGCGACGGGCGCCGGTACGGGTTACTCTTGTGTAGCCACCGTTACGGTCAGCATACTTGGGCGCAATCTCCTTGAACAGCTTGTTTGCCACATCTTCCTTAGTGATGAAAGACAGTGCTCTACGGTAGTTGGTCAGGCCACCCTTCTTACCCAGGGTGATCATCTTCTCAACAACAGGCTGCACTTCCTTAGCACGGTAGAAGGTAGTCTCAATCTTGCCGTTCTCCAACAGATCAGTTACCTGCTGACGCAGCAGGGCTTTTCTCTGTGCGCTGGTCTTGCCCAGCTTACGAGTTCCGAACATGAATGTTTCCTCCTTTTAGTTGTTGCTGACAGAATCTTCGCTGGCCAGGGACAGACCCATCATTTCCAGCTTCTTCTGAACTTCGTCCAGGGACTTCTTACCCATGTTACGAACCTTCATCATATCCTCACCGGTCTTGCTGATCAGATCAGCAACGGTGTTGATGTTGGCACGCTTCAGGCAGTTGAAGCTACGGACAGACAGATCCAATTCATCGATCGTCATAGCCAGCTTGGTGTCAGGACGATCGGTATTCTTCTCCACAACGGTGGAACCTGCGCTAACCGTGTCAGACAGGTTGGTAAATACCGTCAAATGATCAGACAGGATCTTAGCACCCAAAGACACAGCGTCAGTAGCAGAGATAGTAGAATTGGTCCAAATCTCCAATGTGAGCTTGTCAAAGTCGGTCTTATCGCCGACACGGGTGGGCTCCACCGAATAGTTCACCTTGCTAACAGGGGAATAGATGGAGTCAATGGGAATCACACCAATGGTGGTCTGTGCGTTCTTGTTCCGATCAGCGGGAACATAGCCACGACCCTGAGACAGGGTGATCTCCATATTAAATGTGGCACCTTCACCCAGCGTGCAAATATGCAGCTCGGGATTCAGAATCTCAACCTCGCCGTCTGCCTTAATGTCGCCGGCAGTAACCGCACAGGGGCCAACTGCGTCGATATAGACGGTCTTAGTGCCCTGGCTGTAAAGCTTCAGAATCAGACGCTTTACATTCAGAACAATCTCAGTAACATCCTCGGTAACGCCGGGGATGGTGGAAAACTCATGCTGTACGCCTGCAATCTTAATGGAAGTAGCAGCGTAGCCGGGGAGACTGCTCAGCAGGATCCGGCGCAGAGAGTTGCCCAAAGTCATACCGTAGCCACGCTCCAGAGGCTCTACTACGTACTTGCCGTAGGAAGGATCCTCGGGGGTGTCCATGCAGGTGATGCGAGGCTTTTCAATTTCAACCATGAATTATAACCCTCCTTCTTAGATGTATGGGGTGTAGAATGCACCCCACCATAAAAATATACTTGCGTAAAACGGGGGTCAATTACTTGGAGTACAACTCGACGATCAGGTTTACAGCGATGTCGAAGTCGATATCCGCCTTAGTGGGCATAGCAACGACCTTGCCGGTGAGGGTGTTCTTATCGCGGTCCAGCCACTTGGGAGCAGCAACAAAAGCATCAGCTTCCTTCAAAGCCTTGAAGAAGTTGTTGGAGATGCTCTTCTCGGAAACTGCGATCACATCACCAGTCTTGATCAGATAGCTGGGAATGTTCACGCGCTGGCCGTTTACGGTGAAGTGTGCATGGTTTACCAACTGACGGGCCTGACGGCGGGAGTTGGCAAAACCAAGACGGTATACCACGTTATCCAGGCGACGCTCCACCAGAGCCAGCAGATTTTCGCCGGTGTTACCCTCGTGGCGAGCTGCCTTCTCATAGTAGTTACGGAACTGCTTTTCCTGAATACCGTAAACGAACTTAACCTTCTGCTTCTCAGTCAGCTGAGTAGCATACTCGGACTTCTTTGCTCTTCTCTGGCCGCCGGGGTTCTTGTTGGAAGTCTTGTTGTAACCCATTGCGGCAGGAGAAACGCCCAGCGTTCTGCAACGCTTCAG
>JAZRNS010000009.1:0-19915 GCA_045648245.1 Faecousia sp.
CTTGCGTAGCAAGCTTTTTTACCCCTCATCCGTCAAAAATCAAAGATTTTTGCCACCTTCCCCCCAAGGGGAAGGCTCTGTTCAAAAAACCTTTTGCTTAACCTGCATTTTGACGGTTGGCGGCTTTTTTGACACTCTGAGAACAGTGAGGAAACCCTCACTGTTCTTTTTGTTTGAATACTTTTATAATTCTTTCTGTGCCGACGGCAAGGCGGTCAATTCCAATGCCGGATCGCAGGAGCAGTTTTTCCTCCGTTTGTGCCCCGTGGGGTACTGCCCAGGCGCCGGCGTCGGTGCCCGGTGCCACAAAGCCTTTATATCGGGCCAAATTCTCCAGCGCGCTGTCTAAAATCCGCTCAACTGCCACTTCTGAAAATCGCCCGGTTCCCCGGAGATTTCCAACGGTTGACAAGGTCGGCACCCACACCGTGCCATTTTGCGCCATGGCATCCAGCGCTTCTTCATTTAAATAGGCACCGTGCTCCACGGAATCCACTCCGGCGCAGGCCGCCGCCATCACGGTTCGGACGCCGTTGGCATGGGCCATGACCGCCATACCTTCCTGGTGGACAATGTGAATAAGCTGCCGAATTTCATCTTCCGGCAAGCCGGGCTCGGTAAGGACCCCGAAGCGGTCAAAATCCATAAGCCCGGAAATCATAATTTTAATAAAGTCGCCGCCCCCTTGGCGGGTCTTTTTTACCTTCTGTGCAAATTCTGCCATCGAGCCATAGCACTCGCCGATAAATGCCCCGTAATGCCCTTCCTTGCAAAGATTGGCAAGGGGCGTTCGATATTCGATGCCGTACTCCGGCGCCAGCTTCTTTGCCAGCTTGCTTACGCCCCAGCGGTCGCCGCCATCCCGCAAATAGGTATAGCCCAACGCCTGATAGCGGGATAAAATGTTTCGAATATATCTTTCGTCCGGTTTCGTTTGGTGGCGGGCAATGGCTGCGCGCCAGTCCTGCCCATCTAACACCATATGAATATGACAATCTGCAACCATCCCAACACCTCCCTTTGGCAATGCTATACCAAATTTATCAACCAGATGAAACCAGCCGCTGACCAAACAGTCAACGGCCGGTTCTTAAATTTATTTTACAATATCTCTTGCCACATGCACGCCGCTGGCAGATGCGTGGGACAAAGAGTGGGTAATGCCGCTGCCGTCGCCGATGATATACAGGCCTTCATGACGGGACTCCAGCTTTTCATTGACTTCCACTCCCATGTTGTAGAACTTGACCTCCACGCCATAGAGCAGGGTATCGTCGTTGGCTGTACCGGGGGCAACCTTGTCCAGTGCATAGATCATTTCAATAATGCCGTCCAGCAGTCGCTTAGGCAGCACCAGACTCAAATCACCGGGGGTTGCATTCAAGGTGGGGGTGAAGAAAGAATCGGTCATGCGGTGGGCAGTAGAGCGGCGACCTCGAATCAAATCGCCAAACCGCTGCACAATCACGCCGCCGCCCAGCATATTGCTCAGTCGGGCGATGGACTCGCCGTAGCCGTTGGAATCCTTAAAGGGTTCTGAGAAATGCTTGGATACCAGCAGGGCAAAGTTTGTGTTCTGTGTCTGCTTGGCAGGATCTTCATAGCTGTGTCCGTTTACGGTGATAATGCCGTTGGTGTTTTCATTGACCACTGCGCCCTTGGGGTTCATACAGAAGGTACGGACCTTGTCGCCATACTGCTTGGTGCGGTATACGATTTTACTTTCATACAGCTCATCGGTCAGGTGGGCGAATACCGCCGCCGGCAGCTCTACACGCACGCCGATATCCACACGGTTGGACTTGGTAGGAATGTCCAGTTCCTTACAGACCTGCTCCATCCACTTACTGCCGCTTCTGCCCACGGAAACCACACACTTATCGCACCGGTAAGCACCATCCTTGCACCGGACAACATAGCTGCCCGCTGCAATTTCCAGCGTTTCTACCGGTGTATTAAAGTAGAAGTCCACCTTATCTTGCAAATAATCATAGAGATTTTCCAGCACCACATAGTTAATGTCCGTACCCAAATGGCGCACAGATGCGTCCAGCAGATGCAGGTCGTTCTGAATGCACAACGTCTTAAATCGGGTGCCTGCGGTGGAGTACAGTTTGGTCCCCTCACCGCCGAATTTCAGGTTGATCCGGTCCACATAGCGCATCAAATCCAGCGCCTGCTTTTTGCCTACATATTCATACAGTGTTCCGCCGAAGTCGTTGGTAATGTTATATTTTCCGTCGGAAAATGCCCCTGCGCCGCCAAAACCGCTCATAATAGAGCAATTTTTACAGCCGATACAGGATTTGATCTTCTCGCCGTCAATGGGGCAGCTGCGCTTGCTCAGGGCATGACCTGCCTCGAAAACAGCTACCTTCAGATCCTGCTTTTTCTGCATCAGCTCATAAGCAGCAAAAATACCGCCGGGACCGGCGCCAATAATAATCACATCGTATTTCATTCGGAAACGTCCTCCTGACTGTTTCGTAATCCTGACCTTTCTATTATACTGTTTCTTTTGCGAAAAGTAAATGGAGAATTCTACAACTGCGCAGGCTTGATTCTATTGCACAATGCTTCCTCTCTTGCCACCTGGCGGCTTTTGTTGCAAGCTGAAAAAGGGTCTGTTGCAGAATACAAAAAATGATCGATAGCACTTGTAGGGGGAATCAATGATCGCCCGCGGGCGCACAATGTGCGCCCCTACATCCACAACCGAAAGATTGTTTCCATAAGAAGAAAGAGTCTGTTGCAAAATTCTGCATTTTGCAACAGACCCTTTATGTTATAGATTACTCAGCGATTGCAATGGAAGTGATGTGGGGGTTCATTGCATCTGCATACCAGTACACGAAGCCCTCAATGTCAACAACATCGCCAGCCTTCAGCTCACTAACAGTCTTGTAAACATCGCTGTCAGTGCCGGTCAGGTAAACTTCTACGCAGAAGTTGTAGGAGTTGCCGTTCAGGGAAGCAGTAACATAAATGTCATCGCCGGGCTCGCCGTTCTTGTAGTCGATCTTCTCGATAGTCAGGCCCTTGAAGGATGCCAGAATGTTCTGATAGTCTACCAGCTCGTCAGTGCCCAGAACTGCAGTCAGGTCCTTAGCTTCTGCAACGAAGGGCTCTGCATCCAGGAACTCGATTTCGCCTTCCATAATCTCGTGCAGACCGTCCCAAATGGTCTTGGTACCGGTTACGCGGATCTTTGCACCGGGAACAACCTTAGCGGAATCTTCCTCAGAGCAAACGGTGTTGTACAGGAAATAGCCTCCGTTCTCGTCCTGGGCATAGATGGTGATGGAGTTATTCCACCAGCCCTGGGCTGCCTGTACGTAAGCTTCGATCACAACGGGCTCGTCAGCTTCTGCTGCAACGAACTCTTCGTAGGTCATAACCTCTACCTCATTGGCAACGGTGTTCAGCTCAGAGGGCAGAGTCTCTTCCAGACCGAAGGTTGCTCCCACCACAGGAGTGGTCGTCTCAGTGGTCTCGTTGTTGTCCTTTGTGCCGCAAGCTGCAAAAGTCAGCATCAGGCACAGTGCCAACAGGGTTGCAAGAATCTTTTTCATGTTCATTCTCCTTTTTTGATTGCTGTGGTTGGTTTACTTACCTTTTTAACATGAACATTATACATCAAAAAATGAAATAATCAATAGGTTTTCTATTTTTTTCATTTTTCCTACGGACAGCACCTGCGGTTACATACACGCCCATGAGCAGCCAAACAGCACCCAAAGACACCAGGAGCAGTTTTGATGCCAGGGGCATCACACCAAGGCTTACCTTACCGGTAGGGCCTTCACTGCCACCCGCCTGATCCAGTCGGTACAGGGCAGTTACATGGGCAAACAGCGCTTCCAGATAGGCATCGTCGATCTTTTGTCCCCGGCGGGAGACCTTTCTGACCTCTTCAATTAGCTGTCCCGCGCTGTCCCGCAGGGAGGCAGAGCCGTTAAACACAGGGGTGGTAAAGGTGTTTTCCACATTGTCCCACAAAAGCTGGGATGCCTGAATCTTCAGCTCGTAGTAAAAATCATTGTCTTCGCCGCCCCGACCCATGTAATCCTGATATGCCTCAGAATCCCGTGCCTTGGATGTAACCGGTACATAGCCTTCCGTTTGGGCGTAGGCGATCTGAACCTCGTTTGTGAGCATATACTGGGCAAACAACCAGCTTGCCAGCACCTGCTGAGGATCTTCCTTATTGAACACACACATGGAAGGTCCTTGGGAGATCATTTGGGGATTGGCTGTATTGTACTGGGGAATGGGCATGATCACCGTTTCAAATTCCACCACATTCTCCTGAGCAATATCGATCAGAGGTGCATCGCTTCCCATCCAGGTTGCGCCGGCTGTGGAGTCTATGGCAAAAATGCACTGTCCTGCGTTGAGATAGTTTGCAGGATAGCCTATGCTCTTAAAGGTGTTGAATGCACCGATGGCTGTGCTTTCGCCAATATCCTGCAGAATTTCCTTTGTGGTATCGTTAAAAAGGGCGATCTGTCCGTTTTGGGTGCTGTAGCCTGCGTTTTGCTGGCGAAGCATTTGGATCATCATATTGTCCGTGGACTTATAGATGAAGGGAATCATCACTTTCTGTCCGTTTACAAGGTATGTGCCGTCCGCCCCTTTCTGTGTTGCTGCCGCCGACACTTCCCAAACAAAATCCCATGTCAAAGTCTCCGGCAGGGTAAAGCCCAGCTTTTCCACAAAGGTTTTATTCACATAACAAGCTTCCGTAGAGCGCATATAGGGAATGGCATAATGCTGTCCGCTGACCACACACTCCCGCAAAAACTGGGGAATGATCTCGTCCTGGGTAGGGCCGTCAAAGCGCAGCTCGCTGCCGCCGAGACCGTATTTTTCGTCAGCAAACAGTCCGTCCAGCGGCACTACCACATTGCTGCCGGTCATGTAGGTGGCAATGTGGTCCGGGTAGGTAATGCACACATTGGGCGTGGTATTTGTTGTGATGTTGGTGATCACATCGTTGTAGATCTTTCCGTAATCGGTATACAGGCGCAGATTTACGGTGATGTTAGGATACAGCGCCTGAAAATCTGCAATGGCCTTTTTATAAATACCCACCTGTGTCATGTTGGTATCGTTTTTCGCCCAGAAGGTAATTTCATATTGCCGGGAGGTATCGAAGGTGTCCGGCAGGGAAAACGCCTCTGTTTTGGCAGAGCCGTGGCAGCCGGAAAGAACGCCTGCTACCATGCACAGCACCAGCACAAGGGCAAGAAATTGTTTTTTCATCCCTTCACACCTCCTCTGGATACACCTGCCATGATTTTCTTCCGGAAGATCAGAAACAGCACGATCAAGGGCACGGAAATGACCACCACCGCCGCCATCATCGCCGGTATATTTTCCCGCCCGAAGCCATTTTCCCGAATCTGCTGAATACCGTTGGAAACCAGAAAATAGGCTTCGTCGTCGGTGATCAGTCTGGGCCAGATGTAGCTGTTCCAGCACTCGATCACCTTCAAAATGGTAATGGTAACCAAAGTAGGTCTGCAAATAGGCACCATCACCTTCAGCAGGTACTTCAGGTCTGATGTACCGTCCACCTTTGCGGCATAATACAGTTCGTCCGGGATTTGGGAAAAGTTTTCCTTGAGCAGGTAGATATAGAACACGGAGGCAACACTGGGCAGGATCAGACCTGCAAAGGTGTTGCGCAGATCCAAATCCGTAACCGTTACGAAATTGGTAATTACCACCAGCTCGCTGGGAATCATCATCAGCGACAGGAACAGGGTAAACGCCAGGTTCTTGCCCTTAAATTCCAGCCGGGAAAAGGCAAAGGCCGCCAGCACCGTTACCACCAGCATAATGGCGGTGGTAGCAAGGGTGAAAATGGTGGTGTTGAGCAGATAGTCTGCCAAGGGAACGGCGGTAAATACCGTTTTATAGTTTTCAAACGTGGGGGTGAGGGTATAAAGCTGGGGCACAAATTCTGCATTGTATGCACCGTAGCTTTTCACGGAGCTGAGTAGCATCCAGTAAAAGGGAAACAGTACCAGCACCGCCCACACCGTCAGGCAGGTATAGATCACAGCATTGCGCAGGATCTTACCGGCAGACGCAGTTTTTTTTAATTTCGTCATAGCCGCCACCTCAATGATAATGGACATGCTTCCGGCTGACCAAAAGGTTGATACAGGTAATGGTCAGCACAATGGAAAACAGCAAAATTGCCGCTGCCGAGGCATAGGACGGATATCCGCCGGAATTGCCGTAGAGCATATCGTACACATAGCCCACGATGGTATTCATGCCGGCAGCATTCAGGTCTGTACCAAAGAGGGCAACGGCATCGGAATAAGCCTTAAATGCACCGATAAAGCCGGTAATGATCAAATAAAACACCGACGGAGAGATCATAGGTAGGGTGATCTTGGTGAACATACGAAAACGGGGTGTGGCATCAATGCGGGCGGCGTTGTAATAATCCGGATTGACAGATGCCAGCGCACCGGTCAGAATCAGCACCTTAAAGGGCATGACCACCCAAATGGTATAAAAACACAACACAAACATCTTCGCCCAATAAGGTCCGTCGATAAAGTCTACTGACTCGCCTCCAAACCAACTAAGCATCAAATTCACAAGGCCGTCGGTGTAAGGCGTCTTCTTAAACAGGATCATAAACACCAAACCAACTGCCAAAGTATTGGTTACATAGGGCAGAAAGTACACCGTTTGATACAGATTCCGCAGCGGACGAATGGCATTTAGCCCCAAGGAAATCAGCAGCGCAATGCCGGTAGACAGGGGCACCGTAATGGCCACCAGAATCAGTGTATTTTTTAGCGCCTGCAGAAAATAGGGGTCCCGCAGCACATAGGCATAGTTATAAAAGCCTGTGCCAAAAAATGTCTGAGAAGCAGAATTATAACCCTCTTCCAAAGAGTAGATCAGAACATCTACAAGCGGATAGATCAAAAACGCACCCAAAAACACCATGGCAGGCAGCAAATACAGCCAGCCCTTCAGGTTTTGTTTCTTCATAGTAACTCTCCCAAATCAGTTTGCAGAATACACGATGCGCTGTTGGGTTTGCTTATGGAACAGGAATACCTTCCCCGGCTTCAGCCGGAAACAAACTTGGTCGCCGGCATCCGGCTTGTTCTCCGCGCTGATAATGGAACGAACGGTAATATTTTCGCAAGCTTCATGGGTGCTGACCACCGTAACATCCCGCCCCATCACTTCTATGCCCTGCAGTTTGCAGGAAAGGGGGCCGTTGCTGTCCGGCACAAAGCCCTCCGGGCGAATGCCTACATACACTTCCTGATCCTCAACGCCCGGCACATCCAGCACCGGGCTGTGGGCAATGTACAGCTTACCGCCCTTTACCTGACCGGCAAATACATTGATGGGCGGTGTGCCCAAAAACTTCGCCACGAACAGATTTTCCGGGCTGTCATACACATCCTGGGGCGCACCGATCTGCTGCACCACACCGTCCTTCATCACCACGATCCGGTCGGAGATGCTCATAGCCTCCTCCTGATCGTGGGTAACGAAAACTGTGGTAATACCCGTTTGGCTTTGAATCCTTCTCAGCTCCTCCCGGGTCTGCAAGCGCAATCTTGCGTCCAGATTGGAAAGGGGTTCGTCCAGCAGCAAAACACGGGGCATTTTTACCAGTGCCCGGGCAATGGCCACCCGCTGCTGCTGACCGCCGGACAGCTCCTTGGGCTTGCGGGCCAAAAGACCGTCGATCTGCACTAGCTTTGCCGCCTGGGTTGCCTTTTCCAGCATCTGTGCCTTGGTCAGCTTCTGCTTGCCCTTCAAGTTTTCCAGCGGGAAGAGAATGTTCTGCAGCACCGTCAAATGGGGATACAGGGCATAATTTTGGAACACCAGACCGACCCCTCTTGCTTCGGCAGGCATATCTGTTACATCCTCATCCCCAAAGAACACCCGGCCGGAGGTTGGTGTCTGCAAGCCGGAAAGCAGGTGCAAGGTGGTTGACTTGCCGCAGCCGGAAGGACCCAAAAGACCGATCAGCTTGCCGTCCGGAATTTCAAAGGAGAAATTGTTGACCGCGATCACATCCTTGCCCTTTTTATCCCGGCTGGGAAATACCTTGGTTAAGTTTTCTAAACGCACTTTCATAGCACGGTTCCCTTTCCTGCCAAAGTGTTTGGCACTGTAAAGTTTTGGTTATATTATATGGGTTGGGAACGCTGTTTGCAAGTATATCGTTGAAATTGCCGGAAAGTTTTTCCGTATGTGGGTTTTTCCTTGACAAAACCGGGAAAAAGTATTAATCTCAAAGGGATAAATTAGGGAAATTCTCACCTTTTATTGTCTCAGTGCATACATTGGTCTGACACTGAATTTTTTATCAGGAGGGCAGCAAATGCGTCAAAGCGGCATCTTAATGCATATTACCAGTCTGCCCGGTCCGTACGGCATTGGCACAATAGGAAAAAGCGCCTTTGACTTTGTGGATTTTTTGAAACAGGCCGGACAGAGCAAATGGCAGATCCTGCCCCTGACGCCCACCGGCTTTGGAGACTCTCCCTACCAGTCCTGCTCCGCCTTTGCAGGCAACCCTTATTTGATCGATTTGCAGCTGCTGGTAGAAGACGGTCTGTTAGATCGTGATGTGCTTGCGTCTGTTTGCTGGGGTGAATCAGAAACTGCAGTGGATTTTGGCCGTATCTATGAAAACCGCCAAAAAATGCTGAAGCTTGCCTACCGGCAGTTTTCCCAAAAGGAGGCGCTGGATGCCTTCTGTCAGGAAAACAGCTACTGGCTGTCTGATTTCGCCCTGTATTTGGCCCTGAAGGATGAACACAGCGGCGCGCCCTGGTATTTGTGGGAATCCCCCCTCAAGCGCCGGGATCCGGACACCCTTTGGAATGCCCGCCGCAGACTGCAGGAGCCGATCCGTTTCCACTGCTTTGTGCAGTATTTATTTGATAAACAATGGAAAGCCCTTCGCCGGTATGCCCACGAAAATGGGGTGCAGATCATCGGCGATGTGCCCATCTATGTACCGCTGGACTCTGTAGAGGTCTGGACCCATCCGGAGCTGTTTCAGTTAGATGCTCAGCTTGCTCCCACCGCTGTTGCCGGTTGTCCGCCGGATGCCTTTTCTCAGGACGGTCAGCTTTGGGGCAATCCCCTGTACTGCTGGGAAGCCCACAAGCAGGACGGCTATAACTGGTGGCTCCGGCGTATGCAGGCGGCAAGCCATTGGTATGACAGCATCCGCATTGACCATTTCCGGGCCTTTGAGTCCTACTGGTCCGTACCGGCAGCAGACACCACCGCCCGAAACGGGCAATGGGTAACCGGTCCGGGGCTTCCCTTCCTGCAAGCCTTGCAAAAGGCACTGCCCCGCACGCCCCTGATTGCTGAGGACTTGGGTGTGATCACACCTAAGGTTCGGGCATTGAAGGATGGGGCAAAGCTGCCGGGTATGAAGGTTTTGCAATTTGCCTTTGAGGGAGATTCCCCCTCGGAATATCTTCCCCACAACTGCATACCGGATTGTATTTACTACACCGGCACCCATGACAATATGACCCTGCTGCAATGGCTGGACACTCTGCCGCAGAAAGCCCGGGACTTTGCCTGCGGCTACATGCACCTAACGCAGGAAGAGGGGCTAACCTGGGGCATTATCCGCACCGCCATGTCCACGGTAGCCAACCTTTGTATGTTCCAAATGCAGGACTTTCTGGAGCTGGATAGCACAGGCAGAATGAACTTCCCCGGCACCCAATCCGGCAACTGGACCTGGCGGGCTTCCCCGGGGGTTATGACCCGGGAACTGGCGGAAAAGATCCGCACCTATACCAAGCGCTACGATCGGCTGGGTAACCACCGAATGTAATATTTTTGAGAACGGAGACTTACATTATGCAATACGATTGCCTGAATATCGTGAAATGGACAGAGGCACAGCTGAAGTACACCTATGACGTGTCCTTGCAGGAAGCCACCGCCCAGCAGCTGCATGAAGCACTGGGTCAGGCTGTAATGACTGCCATCGCAGACAACTGGAGCAATTCCAAGCACACCCGTCTGCATCAGAGAAAGGCTTACTATATCTCTGCCGAGTATCTCATTGGCCGGCTGGTTTACTCCAACCTGTACAACTTAGGTATTCTGGACGAAATGACCCAGCTTTTTGCTGAGCGGGGCGTGGATCTTTCCATGCTGGAGGAGATCGAGGACGCCGCACTGGGCAACGGCGGTCTGGGCCGTCTTGCCGCCTGCTTTTTGGACTCTGCCGCCAGCACCAACATTCCCCTGACCGGCTACGGTCTGCGCTATAAGTTCGGTCTGTTTAAGCAGAGCTTCGACGAGCATGGCAGTCAGCGGGAAATGGCAGATGACTGGTCTAAGTTTGGCGATCCTTGGTCCTTCCGCCGGTATAACCACACCGTTAAGGTCAGCTTCCCTGACCACACCGTTTTGGCAGTCCCCTACGATGTGCCGGTGATCGGCTACGGCACAAACAACATTGGCACACTCCGTCTGTGGCAGTGTGAGGCAGAGGAAGAATTGGACTTTAATGCCTTTAATGATCAGGACTATCTGCGGGCCCTGACTCAGAAGAACAAAGCAGAGGATATTACCCGGGTTCTGTATCCCAACGATTCCACCTGGGAAGGCAAGCGCCTGCGTATCAAGCAGCAGTATGTCCTCTCCTCCGCTTCCCTGCAGGATATGATGCGGGTATATAAGTCTGTGCACGGCACAGATTTGAGCCACTTTGCTGAATACTATGCCGTACAGCTCAATGACACCCACCCGGCAATGTCCATTCCGGAGCTGATCCGTCTGCTGATGGCAGAGGGCATGGACTTTAACCAGAGCTTTGAGATCGCCCGCAAGACCTTCTCCTACACCAACCACACCGTTATGGGCGAGGCGCTGGAGAAATGGCCGCTGGATCTATTGTATAGTGTTGTTCCTCAGATCGTGGATATTATCCGCCGCATTGACGACAAGCTGAAAAGCGAACACCCCAACCTGTTCATCATTCGGGACGAGACCGCCCATATGGCAAACCTGAGCGTATATGTGGGCAGCTATGTCAACGGCGTTGCAGAGATCCACTCTCAGATCCTGAAGGACGATTGCTTCCGGGATTGGTATCAGGCGTTCCCCGACCGCTTCCAAAACAAGACAAACGGTGTAACACCCCGCCGCTGGCTGGGTCTGTGTAACCCGGAGCTGACCCAAATGATCAAGTACCGTGTGGGTGGCGATTTCCTGAAGGATCTTCCCAAGCTGCAAAAGCTTAAGCCCATGATCGACGACGACATGGTCAATCAGTTCCTTGCCATCAAGCGTCAAAAGAAGGAGCAGCTTTGCGCTGTTGTGGCAGAGCGGGAAGGGGTTAAGCTCAACCCCGATTTCCTGTTCGATGTGCAGGTCAAGCGCTTGCATGAGTATAAGCGGCAGCTGCTCAATGCTTTGAGCATCGTGGACATTTACTTCCGCCTGAAGGAAGGTTCCCTGCCGGACTTCCACCCCACTGTTTATCTGTTCGGTGCCAAGTCCGCTCCCGGCTACGCCCGGGCAAAGGCCATTATCCGCTATATTAACCGGATCGCAAAAATGATTAACAACGACCCGGATATGCAGAATAAGCTGAAGGTAGTATTTGTGCAGAACTACAACTGCTCCTATGCTGAGCATATCATTCCCGCTGCCGATATTTCCGAGCAGATCTCCCCTGCCGGCACAGAGGCCTCCGGTACAGGCAATATGAAGCTGATGCTTAACGGTGCTGTTACTCTGGGCACTTTGGACGGCGCCAATGTGGAGATCGTCAAGGAAGCGGGTATGGAAAACAACTATATCTTCGGTGCAACAGTAGATGTGATCAACTCCAGCCGTTCCTCCTATAACCCCCGTTGGATCTACGAGAACAATCCCCAACTCCACCGTGCCATTGACACCTTGGTGGACGGCACTGTTCCTACCGATGATTCCCAGCGTGAGCTGTACCACGCTCTGCTGGATGGCACAAGCTGGCATCAGGCAGACCATTATTTCCTGTTGATGGATTACCAGTCCTATCTGGACGCCAAGCTGCAGGCAAACCGGGACTATGCTGACCGGCAGAACTTCGGTCGCAAGTGCCTGATGAATGTGGCAAGCGCCGGCAAGTTCTCTTCCGACCGCACCATCGCTCAGTATGCCGAAGAAATCTGGCATATCAAGCCCACCGTATTCTAAGAAAAAAGGACATGGTCTTTTAAAAACCATGTCCTTTTTTTTACACCATAGGCGATGGATCTAAGCGCAAGGCAATTACGGTGGCGTCGTCCTCTCCGGTTAGCTGGCATTGCTCCAATAGCTGCTGGGCCAGCTCCCCGGCTTCCAAATCCGTTCCCCGCAGGCAACAACGCAGTGCCGCTTCCTCGGCAATGCCGTCGCTGACCATAAACAGCGTCTGCCCCCGTCGCAGGGACAGATGATAATTGGTTTCCTGCACCTGGGTAACAGACAACCCCGGAGGCGGACTGGCTACACCTACCTTCTCCGCTCCCACCTTGCTCACAAGATAAGAAGGCGCTGCACCCCATTTATACAGGGTAACACTACCGCTGTCCAGGCAAAGCTCTGCTAAATCAACAGTTACTGCCCCTGCCCGCTCCCGCAGGGCGCAAAGGCTATTGAGGCTGCGCAGGGCATGCTCTGCGGGAAATCCTGCCGATAGCAGTCTTCGCAAAATCCCCGTGGCGATCCGTCCTTCCTGTACCGCACCCAAGCCGGTACCCATGCCATCGCATAGCAGCACATAATACCGCCCCACTGTACCGGGAAACCAAACACAGCGGTCGCCGTTATCGCCCTCCGGGCGGTTGCCGTAAACGCGGATCTTCGGGGTATAGCACACCCCCCGCCCCTCCGGGCGCTTGGGAAGTCCGTCAGATAATTCCTGCAGGTAGTTGGACAAAAACTGATACTGCTGGATCACAGCCGCCCGATATTCCCGCTGCCGCTCCCGGTCTGCCCGAATGGAGCGCAGCTGTTCCTGCGACCGGTGAAGCTCTGCCAAAAACCGACCGCTTTTTCGGCAGTTGATGGGCAGTTCTTCCACCGTAAGCAGTGGCTTATGTAAAATCAGCCCCGGTAGCTGGGATATGCGTTTGGCGTCCTTACAGCTTTTCCGGCAAGGGCATCTGCTGCATGCGCGCTCTGCGGCCCGGGCAACCAATGCATCCTCATCCACCGGCACAATGGGCGCTTCCAGTAAAAGTTGCTCTGTTTGGGACAGGACACCTGCTACCATTTCCAGCCGCACCTGTGCCGCACCGGTTTCTCCCCGACGGTGGGCAACCTTGCCGGGAACGGGCAAAATCCCGCCGATTACGCCGCCCAGCAAAAGTCCTGCCACCGGCTGCAGATCCCAATGCCCACTCAGCGCCATTACAACCACATAAGCACACCCCGGTGCCAAAGAAAATAAGATCTTATGCCGCCTGGGCAACAGGCGCACCAAATATCCCAGAGTCAGCGCGGCAGTCATGGGGACAGAAGTAATTTGTGCCAGATCCAGGGCAAGACCTGATAGCGCCGCCGCCGGAAATGCACCTGCAACACACAAAATTCCCGATGCCACATATCCCAGCCCCAAATAGGGCACGATCACAATTTGCGCCAGCGCCAGTACCGCCACACCGCAGCACAGCCATTCCACAACCGGATTGCGCCCTTTCATTGCCGCAGTAAACAGCCATGTGCTGCCCCCTGCCAGCCCTACCCGCAGTAAGTACATGGGAATCGGACTTTCGTCCATACCAAGCCATTGAAACAAAACACCGCTTGCCGACACGATCAAAGCACTGACCGCAGGCAAAACCAAGGGCGCTTCTCTGTTTAATCCCGTGGCAGACAGTACCGCTGCCATCAGCGCCCCCAAAGCCAGCCACACAAGGCATTGGTAGCCGGCGCTGCCCCAAAACAGCAAGTAGCCCACGCAGCCCCCTGCCGCAGCCAGCCCCACCGACCAGCCGGTGCTGGCACATACAAAGCCCAAGGCAAGGGGCATTGCCATATTTCCCAAACCGGCGGCGCTGAGCACAAAACCGCCGAAAAAGTATGCCGCTGCCCGGCCAGCGCCGTGGATGCGGGGATCTACGGCCCACCGCCGGAGAATGTGGTTGCCCCTGCGCACATAGGATTGAATGGAGATCATTTGTATCACGACCTTCTGTAAAGAATGTATTTTGCATTATTGTAGCAATTCAAACAGAATTATTTTGTCGCAATCGGTTTTGAAAGAAAGATTCTTGCACACACAGGTGAATCGTTGTATAATAAAAGAAATATTGACCTTTTGGAGGTCCTTTCATGGGTATAGAATATGAACTGAAGTTCAAAGCCACCCGGGAAACGCTGGATGTCATCAACCGCGCCTTTCCGGAGGAAGGCCAGCTTTTCCATATGCACACCACCTACTACGACACCCCGGACAGGGCACTATCCTCCCGGCGCTACACCCTGCGCCGCCGTATGGAAAATCAACGCTCGGTATGTACCTGCAAAGCGCCCATCAAGGGCGTAGGCAAAGGGGAATGGGAAACAGAATGTGATCGCATTGAAGATGCCATTGAAGAATTATGTAAACTAGGTGCCCCGAAAATCCTGAAGGAACTGACCAAAAACGGCGTAAATGCCCTATGCGGAGCCAAGTTCCGGCGGATCGCCAAAACCGTTGTTACGACGGACTGCACCGTAGAGCTGGCTTTGGACGAGGGTATTTTGTTCGGCGGTGGCAGGGAAGAACCCCTTTGTGTGGTGGAAGTGGAGCTGAAATCCGGCACGCCGGAAGCCTGCGCCGCTTTTGCCCGAATCTTGGCTATGAAGTTTGGTTTGGTGCAGGAAAGACGCAGCAAGGTCGCCCGTGCGATGGCGCTGTGCGAAGGAGCATAGTATGGCACATTTTCAACAATTATTTGAAAAATATGACCGTTTGGTGCTGTTTGATACGGAAACCACCGGTTTGGTCTTCAGCCGCGATGAGATCATCGAATTTGCGGCGGTGGTGGTGGAGCAGCAAGACGGTCAGCCGGTGGTGGTGGAAACCTACGACGAGCTGATCAGCCTGACCCCCGGCAATACCGTGCCCCCCATGATCGAAAATCTCACCGGCATTACCACGCAGGATCTGCTACAGCGGGGCATTCCCAAAAGTCAGGTTTGCGCGGACATTGCCCGCATGTTTGCCGGCAACACCTTGATGCTTGCCTATAACGCCCATTTCGATTTGAGCTTTTTGTTCTACCTGCTTCTGAGAAACGGCGACCCTGCAGTTTTGAAGGGAAAGGATAAGCTGGACCTTTTAACCGTTTACAAGGACCGGAAAAGCTACCCCCATAAGCTGTGCAACGCCATTGAAGCTTACGACTTGGCAGGCAAGGTGGTCAATTCCCACCGGGCTGTGGACGATGTGCTTGCCACGGTGGAAGTTATGAGAGCCATGGAAGCGGAACGAAACGACTTGATGTGTTATGTAAACCTATTCGGCTACAATCCCAAATACGGCGTAGACGGAAAGCCCATCGGCTCGGTTACATACAAGCCCCAGCGTTTCGATCCCACCGCCCCCTTATATGAACTATAAATCATAACGCGCCAGCATTCGTGGGAATCCCCATTGGAACGGGGAGATTGCCACAGGTGCTAACGCACCTTCGCAACGACACAACAAAAGATAGGAGATCATTTTATGTACAACAAGAAAGCATACGCCTTAGGTGCAAACCGCTCTTGTATCCGGGAGCTGTTTGAATACGGACGCAGCCGCGCCGCCATTGTGGGCGCAGAAAATGTTTATGACTATTCTCTGGGCAACCCCAGTATCCCCTCTCCGGCAGAAGTGGACGAAACCATCCGTCAGATCCTGTCTGACACCGATTCTTTGACCGTTCACGGCTACACCTCTGCCATTGGCGATCTGCAGACCCGGCAGGCCATTGCCAATGACCTGAACAACCGCTACAACGCCGGAGTCCGCCCGGAGGACTTGTTTATCTGCGGCGGTGCTGCACCGGAGCTGTGCGCTGTTTTCCGTGCGCTGGCTGTTCCCGGCAGTGAGTTTTTGACCATTGCGCCTTTCTTCCCTGAGTACGCACCTTGGGTAGACGAGGCTGGCGGCACTTTGAAGATCGTTCCGGCGGATGTACCCAACTTCCAGATCAATCTGTCTGCTGTAGAAGCTATGATCACCGCCAACACCTGCGCCGTGATCCTCAACTCTCCCAACAACCCCTCCGGCACAGTTTACACCGCCGAAACCCTGAAAAAGCTCGGCGCTTTGCTGGCTGAAAAATCTGCTGCCTTTGGACACCCCATTTACATTGTGGCAGACGAGCCCTATCGGGAGCTTACCTATGATGGGGTAGAAACACCCTTTATTCCCAACATCTATCCCAACACCATCGTGTGCTATTCCTACTCCAAGTCCCTGTCCCTACCCGGCGAGCGAATTGGCTATGTGTATGTTCCCCAGCAGGCAGAGGATGCACCGCAGCTTTATGCCGCCATTGCCGGTGCTGCCCGGGCATGCGGACATGTTTGTGCGCCCTCCCTGTGGCAAAAGGTGATTGCCCGCTGCGCCCATTTGCGCCCGGATCTGGCTGCTTACGACCGCAACCGGAAAGACCTGTACGAAGGTCTGCTGGCTGCCGGCTACGAAACTGCAAAGCCGGACGGTGCTTTCTATCTGTTTGTAAAAGCACCCGGCGGCGATGCGGTGGCATTTTCTGAAAAAGCAAAGGAAAAGGACCTGCTCCTTGTTCCCGGCGACGGCTTTGGCTGCCCCGGCTATTTCCGGGTTTGCTACTGCGTGAAAAACGAAATGATCCACAAGAGCCTGCCTGTATTCAAAGCCCTGATTCAGGACTTGTAATCTTTGCAAAAATGTGGTAAACTATAGCGGTTTTGTAAGGATACCCGAAATTTACAGGCTGAAAAGCCTTGGAGGAATATTATGTCAACCTTAACAGAAGAAATCAGCCGCCGGCGAACCTTTGCGATCATTTCCCACCCCGACGCCGGTAAAACAACGCTGACAGAAAAATTTCTGCTTTACGGCGGTGCAATCGCTCAGGCCGGTGTGGTCAAGGGCAAAAAGAATTCCCGCTCTGCCACCTCCGACTGGATGGAAATTGAAAAGCAGCGCGGTATTTCCGTTACTTCTTCGGTTATGCAGTTCCAGTATGGCGGCTTCTGCATCAACATTCTGGACACCCCCGGCCACCAGGACTTCTCTGAAGACACCTACCGCACCTTGATGGCGGCAGACTCTGCGGTGATGGTCATTGACGGCGCAAAGGGCGTGGAGCCACAGACCCGAAAGCTGTTTAAAGTGTGCGCCATGCGGCACATTCCCATTTTCACCTTTATTAACAAGATGGACCGGGAAACCCAGGACCCCTTTGACCTGCTGGACGAGGTGGAGCGGGAGCTGGGCATTGAAACCTATGCTATGAACTGGCCCATTGGTTCCGGCAAGGATTTTCAGGGCGTTTATGACCGGGAAAACAGCCAGCTTCTGTTCTTCTCCGGCCTGAACGGCAAGGCAAAAGCAGATAAACTGGCTGTAGATCTTTACGACAGCAAGGTAGCTGAGCTTTTGGACAGTGAAGCAAAGCATCAGCAGCTTATTGACGATGTGGAGCTTCTGTCTGCCGGTCGGGAAATGGATATGGAAGCCGTCCGCTGCGGACAGCTTAGTCCCGTTTTCTTCGGCTCTGCCCTGACCAACTTTGGCATTGAGCCCTTCCTGGAAGCATTTTTGAAGCTGACGCCCCCGCCCCTGTCCCGTACTGCAGACACCGGTCTCGTGGATGCGTTCAGTCCTGATTTTTCTGCCTTTGTGTTCAAGATTCAGGCGAATATGAACAAGGCACACCGGGACCGCCTTGCCTTTATGCGTATCTGCTCCGGCAAGTTCCAGCGGGACACAGAATACTACCACATGCAGGGCGGCAGAAAAATGCGCCTGTCCCAGCCCCAGCAGCTAATGGCTGCAGAGCGGGAAATTGTTGAGGAAGCCTATGCAGGCGATGTGATCGGCGTATTCGATCCGGGTATCTTCCCCATTGGCGACACCATCACCGTACCCGGAAAAAAATTTCTGTACTCCGGTATTCCCACCTTTGCCCCCGAGCATTTTTGCCGGGTTTCCGCCAAGGATTCCATGAAGCGCAAGCAGTTTGTGAAGGGCACAGAGCAGATCGCTCAGGAAGGTGCAATCCAGATCTTCAAAGTACCCAATTCCGGTATGGAAGAAGTGATCGTCGGTGTTGTGGGTACATTGCAATTTGATGTTTTCCAGTACCGCATGAAGAACGAATACGGCGTTGACCTGCGTATGGACATGCTCCCCTATGAGGAAATCCGGCTGATCGACAGCTATAGCGGCGATCTAAGTGATTTGAACCTTGGTTCGGATGCGGAGCTGTTGGAGGATTACCGTGGCAGAAGCTTGCTGGTATTCAGCAGCTTCTGGGCGATCGACTTTACCGTTAAGCGCAATCCCGGCTTGGTACTCAAGGAAATCGTAGTGGCAGAAGGTTAAAATGATACTGCAATCAAAAATGAACCTACTCTTCGTCTTGAAAAGTAGGTTCATCTTTTTTGAAATTCCTCACCGGTGATCAGATAATGAATGGATACATTATAATACCGGGACATCTCTATCAGCAAGGAAAGGGACGGCTCTCGCTTGCCGTTTTCGTAGTAAGACAAGGCTTCTCTGGATATATTTAAGTCCATTGCTACCTTCTGCTGATTCAGATTTTTCTGCTTGCGAATATTTTTTAGCCCTTTCACCAAATCACCTCTTGCATTTATTGTAACATTATGTTACACTGCTTTATGTAACATTCTGTTACATAAACAAAGGAGGTAAAAAAATGAAAAATCCCATCGCGTATCTGAAACACATCATAAAAGATCCCATCAACACCATTGCTGAAGCCGATGCAAGAAAAAAGGAAATTATGCCCCTGCTTTACGGCTCTGCGGGCGTTTTGGCGCTGGGTCTGATTTTGCAGATTGCTGCTAAATTAGACTTTATGGCAGTTTTCTCCTTTATTGGTTTGGTTGGTGTTGCTTTCTGTGGTTTTTTGTTCATGGTTATCAGTTCTGCAAAGAAAAGATTTGAAGCACTTACTTGCAACAAGTGTAACTTCCTGGCAGAAATTAAAACACCTGAAGATTACGCCAAGTATGTTTCCTTTGTTGTAGAAAAGGACCAAGCGGTCTTCAAAGGATATAGTGGCAGCAAAGAACCCACTAACGGTGTTTATTCCCTGGTCAAGGTTTCGGCATCTTCTTCCGCTGTTCTTTCTGTTAACCTTACCTGTCCTAACTGCGGTGAGGTAAAGCATTTGAAGTATAGCGCAACTCCCTTTAGCTGCCATGTAGAGCGAAAAGATGTACCTATCCGGGACTATGCAGATGTCCGTAGATCTATGGAAGAGATGGTTCAAGCAGTTGTCAACGACTACAACGATCCCGACAAAAAAGGAAATATCCCCTATACTTTCCACAGCTCTAAAAACCCCAACTTCGAAAACAGATATTCCTTCAAGGGCGCCAACGGAGCAAATGCGCACCCCAACTATATGGGTGTACGCGTTGACTATCACAAAGATGTGGAAGAAATGCTTGAGCATAATTTTGTTCTGCGAGAGCTTCAGGGCACACTGTCTGACCCTGTTAAAGCAAAAAAATAAATTTACAGCGCAGTAGTATAACTACTGCGCTCAGAGTGTCAAAAAAGCCGCCAACCGTCAAAATGCAGGTTAAGCAAAAGGTTTTTTGAACAGAGCCTTCCCCTTGGGGGGAAGGTGGCAAAAATCTTTGATTTTTGACGGATGAGGGGTAAAAAAGCTTGCTACGCAAG
>JAZRNS010000010.1:0-13972 GCA_045648245.1 Faecousia sp.
TGTTGTCTTCCTAAGACCGCTTGGCCTCCGACTTGGATATCGGTGAAGGTTCTCCACTCGCCGGTCTCCTGGTCGGAGATCAGGCCGCAGGAAATACCTGCAACGGGACGCTTGATGGGAACACCTGCATCCATCAGAGCCAGGGTAGAACCACAGATGGAGCCCTGGGAGGTGGAACCGTTGGAGGAGAGCACTTCGGATACCACACGGATGGAGTAGGGGAACTCTTCCACGCTGGGGATCACAGGCAGCAGAGCCTTTTCAGCCAGAGCACCGTGACCGATCTCACGACGGGAAGTGGAGCGGGCAGCTCTTGCTTCGCCGGTGGAGAAGGAGGGGAAGTTGTAGTGGTGGATATAGCGCTTGTTTTCCTCGGGGTAGATGGTGTCCAGCTTCTGTGCAGCGGACAGGGTGTTCAAAGTACAGATGGACAGAACCTGTGTCTGACCGCGGGCGAACAGACCGGAGCCGTGTACCCGGGGCAGCAGACCCACTTCTGCGTCCAAAGGACGGATGTCGTCCATGCCACGGCCGTCAACACGCTTGCCGGCAAGCAGCCACTTCTTAACGACCTTCTTCTGCATCTTGTACAAGCAAACCTCAATGTGTGTCTCGAAGTCCTCGTACTTCTCGCCGAACTTCTCCTGGAAGTCCAGGCGGGCAGCGGTCAGGCGCTCTTCGCGGATGTTCTTGTCATCGGTGTCCAAAGCATGCTCGATCTGAGGCAGGCCGTACTCGATCAGATCGTCCAGCAGATCGTGGTTCACAGCAGCCTTTTCGAAGGTGAACTTGGGCTTACCGATCTCAGCAACGATGGTATTGATGAACTTTACGATCTCCATGTTGGTCTCGTGAGCCACACGGATTGCTTCGTAAACCACAGACTCGGGAGCCTCATTAGCTTCGGTCTCGATCATGACCACCTTCTCGAAGGTGGAGGAGATGCAGACAAAGCAATCACAGGCCTCGCGCTCTTCTGCAGAGGGGTTGATGATATACTTGCCGTCCAGGTGGGCAACATTGGTGGTAGCAACCGGGCCGTTCCAGGGCACATCGGAAGTTGCGATGGCGATGGAAGCACCCAGGGAGGCTACGATCTCAACGGGGTTATCGTGGTCGTTCGCCATAACGGTGCAGGTAACAACGGTGTCGTTACGCAGCTCCTCGTCGAACAGAGGACGCATAGGACGGTCGATAATACGGCTGTTCAGAATGCCGCGCTCAGAGGGCTTGCCCTCACGACGGTTGAAAGAACCGGGGATACGGCCTACAGCATACATTCTCTCCTCGAACTCGATGGTCAGAGGGAAGTAGTCAATACCGGCCTTGGGAATGGGGATGCAGGTGCAGGTGGTCAGAACCACAGTGTCGCCGTAGCGGCAGATGCACTCGGCGTTGGCAAGCTCAGCTACCTTACCGGTCTCTACGGTAAAAGCACGGCCGCCGATTTCCATCTCGTAAACATGATGGTTGGGATACTGCTTGCGAGTAATCATTTGTGTTTTCCTCCTTTAGTGTTTGTTGGTTCGGGAGGTTTAGCACTTGAAACTAGTGCTGATTTTCAGCACCACTTTCAACTGCTAAGTGGCTCCCGATAGATGACAATTTGATCAGCGAGAGATTTTGACTCAAATCCTGTGTTAAAGACTGACGGCATACTTTGTGTATTCCGAGGGCTTTATAAGCAGAAGTTGAGGCAAAAGATCTGCTGAAAAAGGGGACGGCGGTATCCGTCGTCCCCTTTGTTCTTACTTACGGATACCCAGCTTGGCAATGATAGCACGATAGCGGTTGATGTCCTTCTTTGCCAGATAGTCCAGCAGGTTGCGGCGCTTACCTACCATCATCAGCAGGCCACGACGGGAGTGGTTGTCGTGCTTGTGCACACGCAGGTGATCAGTCAGCTCATTGATACGAGCGGTCAGGATAGCGATCTGGACTTCGGGAGAACCGGTATCGCCTTCGTGGGTTGCGTTGTCCAGGATTACCTGGGTCTTCTTCTCTTTCAGAATCATGGTTTTTTCCACCTTTCATTTTTGGGTCAACCACTAAAAATCGCTTTTCGTCGGAACAGCAGCTCTGCTTGTGCAACTCTGCGCTGCAAAAGCCTTGAAATACACAAAGTATTTCTGCGTTTTCGCAACTTGATTTGCGCCACCATTTCTTACTGTCCGCCTGAAAATCCATTTTCAGTGCTTGCCCGAATTTTCCCCTATGCCAAGTAAGGGGTTGGTGTCTTCCCGTAACCTAGCAAAGGGCATAATAATTTCGTCTGGCCATAGCCAGCCCGACTATCTTACCATATGTTTTTTTAAATGTAAAGGAATTTTTTCAATTTTTAAGAAAAAATTCCTTTGTTTTTTCTGCATTTTCCTGAATTTCTGCCTTTAATGCCTCTAAAGATGGGAATTTTTTCTCCGGGCGCAGGTAGGCATAAAACTGCAATGTCAGTTTTTTGCCGTAAAGATCCCCGGTAAAATCCAACAGCCAAGGCTCAACGGTTACATGGTGTCCGCCCACAGTAGGCCGGTTGCCCACATTGGTTACTGCTAAATATTCTGTGCCGCCTACCACCGCTTTACACATATAAACGCCCAATTTTGGCGTAACAACGCCTTGGGGCAGGGTAATATTTGCCGTTGGGATTCCCAAGGTGCGTCCCAGCTTGCGACCGGAGATCACTTCTCCTGTGAGAATATGGGGATGTCCCAAAAAACGCACAGCCTTTTCCATTTCCCCTGCCTCCAAAAGCTGACGGATATAGGTTGAGGATACCCGAACGCCGTCCAGCATTTGCTGGGGGACTACTGCACAGACCAGGCCCCGTTCTTCACAAAAAGCCCTTAGCTTCCGGGCTGTACCAAGACCTCCTGCCCCGAAGCGAAAATCACTTCCGCAGACAAAACCGGCAGCATTTCGCCCTGACAGGTCTTCCAAAAATGCAGACCAGGGGGTTTGCATCAGGGTCTGATCAAAGGGAATCTCCACCACCGCATCCATATGAAATTGCTTTGTGATCATCTGCTTTCGGTCTTGGGGCGTGTTGATCAGCATGGGACTCTTTCCGAAAACCAAGGCATCCGGATGGGAGGTGAAGGTTACTACACCTGCTTTACAGCCGTGCTGCAAGGCCAGCTCTCTGCACACGCGTAACAGCGCACCGTGCCCCATATGCACCCCGTCAAAAAAACCAAGGGCATAAATTACTTTTTCCATAAAATATATACCATTCAAAATAATAATTGACAATTGTCAATTAAACTTCAAAGAAGCTCTTTATTGTGGACATTATGCCGTTTTCTACCTTTGCCAGCATTAAAAACTCCCGGCTTTGGCCATAGGCCCGGTATGTACCGTCGGGCAAATTCACAGAAAATTGGTTGCCGTTTCGGCAGCGCTTTTCCTGATTTGGGGTAAGGGTTATGTCAGGATACTGGGTAAACATGGTATCCACACCCTGCAAATAGATTTGGGGGTCTTCCCCTGCAATCAGCGTTTCCAAGGGAATTGCCTCGCCGATGGTATAGCTGCCTGCACGGACCCGGCGCAAGCTTTCCATGCAGCCGCCGCAGCCCAACGCCGCGCCAATATCCTTGCACAAAGTACGGATATAAGTACCCTTGGAGCAATGGATATACAGCCTTGCCCGATCGCCGGAAAATTCCATGCACTCCAGCTTGTGAATGGTAATGGTTCTGGGCTTGCGCTCCACTTCCTTTCCCTTTCGGGCAAGGTCGCAAAGCTTTTGTCCGTTTACCTTCAGGGCAGAATACATGGGGGGAATCTGCTGGATCTCTCCCCGAAAACCGTTTAGCGCTTCCAAAAACTGTGTTTCAGACACAGTCATTTCCCGCTTTTCCAAAACTTCGCCGGTAATGTCCTCTGTATCGGTGGTAATACCCAGCCGCAAAACCGCTTCATAGGCTTTTTCCGCATGTTCAAAAAATTCCACGCCCCGGGTGGCGCGGCCTACAAACACCGGCAGCACACCGGTTGCCATAGGGTCCAGGGTTCCGCCATGCCCGATGCGCCGGGTTTGAAGGACGCCCCGCAGCTTTGCAGTTACATCCTGACTTGTCCAGCCCTCCGGCTTGTCTATAATTACAATTCCATTCATCTTTTTGCATACCCCGATGTAGGGGCGGCAATCTGCCGCCCGTCCTACAATTAAATCCATTTCCTGCGGGCGGCTGGTAGCCGCCCCTACATTACAATTTCGGTATCGCTGCCGCCACGGCTGCAATAGCTTCATCCATGGTCATATTCATACTTGCGCCGGCTGCGCCCTTATGTCCGCCGCCGCCAAACTTTTGGCAAATGGCAGCCGCATCGCAGCCGGGTACTGCCCGCACAGACAGCTTTACAAGACCGCTGGGCTCTTGCCGCAAGGTAGCTGCAATTTTCACCCCGGCAATGCTGCGGGGGAATCCGGAAATATTCTCCAGATCGTCCTCAGTTAGTCCCAGTTCCTGCTCTTTGTGTAGGGGCAGGGCGCAAATAACCACTTTTCCTTCTTGCAGGAACAGGGCATTTTCCACAAGCCAGCCCTGCAGGCGAAGTCTTGCCAGAGAATTCGTCTCAAAATATGCCTGATTCATGGAGAATGTGTCTGCGCCTGCTGCCACGCAATCTGCCGCCACACGCAAGGTATTGGCGGTGGTGTTGGCATAACGGAAGCAGCCGGTGTCTGTGGAAACGGCGGTGTACAACGCCGTTGCCATAGCTCTGTCCAGCACCGCGCCCATTTCCTGCAGCACGCCGTAAATCACCTCGCCGCAGGCGGCGCTTTCCGGCTCTACCAGCTCAAAATCTGTAAAGGAAGTGGCTGTGCCGTGGTGATCGATGCGCAGGGCGATTTTCCCCTCCAAATGGGCAAAATGCTCACCCAGCATATTGCCGGACGCCACATCTACTGCAACGATCATATCCCCCGCGTCAACGCTTTTCTTGGTAATGCCCGCCATCAAAGGGTGATATTTGGGAGTGGTCTCCGGGTTTTCCAGCACATGGGTACACTTGCCAAGCTGCCGCAGTCCCAAGCAAAGGAGTGCCGCAGAACCCAGTGTATCCCCGTCCGGACGGCGGTGGGTTACAATGGCGAAGTGATCCCGGTCAGACAGCAGCGCCGCTGTCTCACGCCTGTTCAGCTTCATCATCGTTTTCTACCTCTAAAGAGTTGATCAGCTTCATCATTTTTGCGCCGTAGGTAATAGAATCATCCAGCGCCCACTGCAGCTGGGGCGTATAGCGCAGCTGCAGCGCATGACCCAGCTCCCGCCGCAGGTAGCCGGATGCAGATTTCAGCCCCTTCAGGGCATCGGCCGCCTTTTCCTCCTGCAGGAAGCTGGCGTAAATTTTCGCATAGCGCAGGTCAGGGGTAGTCTCCACATGGGTAATGGAGATCATGGTGTCCTGCACTCTAGGGTCTTTCAGGTTGCGGATAAGAGAAGACAGTTCCTTCTGAATTTCCTCATTGATCCGACCAATACGATTGGATGCCATAGTTACACCCTCCTATATTTTAGACTGTAGGGCGGGGGCTTGCTCCCGCCGAAAAAGCTGTGGGTCAGTAGCGGCGGGAGCAACCCCCCGCCCTACATTTATAATACCTGAAAAACAGGCTTCGCCGTGCCGCATTGCGACACGGCGAAAATATTTATCGCTTAACTTCTTCCATAACGAAGCACTCGAATACGTCGCCCTCTTTAATATCGTTGAACTTCAGGATGCTCATACCGCACTCGTAGCCGGCTGTAACTTCCTTAGCCTGATCCTTAAAGCGCTGCAGAGAACCTACCTCGCCCTCGTGGATCACGATATTATCACGCAGCACACGCACCTGTGCATCACGGGACACCTTGCCGTCCTTAACCATACAGCCGGCAATGGTGCCGATCGCGGAAACCTTATAGGTCATACGCACCTCGGCATGGCCGATGATGGCTTCCTCATACTTAGGCGCAAGCATGCCCTTCATAGCAGACTCGATCTCATCAATGGCGTCGTAGATCACCCGGTAGAACCGCATATCTACAGCGGTGCGCTGGGCACTTGCCTGTGCGCCTGCGTCAGGACGGACATTGAAGCCAACAATGATCGCGCCGGCGGTGGATGCCAGCAAAATATCGCTTTCGTTGATCGCGCCAACGCCGGTGTGGATCACACGAACCCGAACTTCCTCGTTGGATATCTTCTCCAAAGAAGCCTTAACCGCTTCTGCAGAGCCCTGCACATCGGCCTTAACGATCAAGGACAGCTCCTTCATCTGACCTTCCTGCATCTTGGCAAACAGGTTATCCAAAGTAACCTTCTGCATTGCATTGGCAGCTGCGTCCTTGGCAGCCTGCTTGCGCTGTTCAACCAGCTCACGGGCCATGCGCTCGTCGGTAACGGCGTTGAACTCGTCGCCGGGTGCAGGCACTTCTGCCAAGCCGGTGATCTCAACCGGCACGGAAGGACCGGCAGTCTTTACGGTGCGGCCCTTGTCGTTGGTCATAACACGGACATGGCCAACGGCTGTACCGGCGATCACGATGTCGCCCTGATTGAGTGTACCGTTTTGCACCAGCAAGGTTGCAATGGGGCCGCGGTTTTTATCCAAACGGGCCTCAATAACCGTACCCTTTGCACGGCGGTTGGGGTTTGCCTTCAGCTCCTGCATATCGGCAGTAAGCAGAACCATTTCCAGCAGATCGTCCAAGCCCTTGCCGGTTTTTGCGGAAATGGGAACGATAATGGTGTCGCCGCCCCACTCTTCGCAAACCAGATCATACTCGGTCAGCTGCTGCTTAATACGCTCGGGATTTGCCTCAGGCTTATCCATCTTGTTGATGGCAACAATGATGGGCACTTCGGCAGCCTTTGCGTGGTTGATAGATTCTACCGTCTGGGGCATGATGCCGTCGTCGGCAGCAACCACCAGAATGGCAATATCGGTGCTCTTGGCACCACGGGCACGCATAGAAGTAAAGGCTGCGTGGCCGGGGGTATCCAGGAAAGTAACCATACGGCCGTTTACATCTACGGTGTAAGCGCCGATGTGCTGGGTAATGCCGCCAGCCTCGCCAGTGGTAACAGATGTCTTCCGGATTGCATCCAGGGTGGAGGTCTTACCGTGGTCAACGTGGCCCATAACCACCACAACCGGTGCCCGGTCCATCAGTTCCTCTGCGGTATCCTCATGATCGTCAAAGATCCGCTCCTCGATGGTAACGGTGATCTCCTTTTCGATCTTACAGCCAAATTCCGTTGCCACAAATTCTGCTGTATCGAAATCGATAGTCTGGTTGATGCCGGCCATAACGCCGTTTGTCATCAGGCACTTAATGACCTCGCCGGCTGTCTTCTTCATACGGGAAGCCAGCTCGCCGACAGTAATTTCTTCAGGAATTTTAACCGTAACAGGGGCTTTGCGGGCTACTTCCATCTGCAGACGGCGCAGCTTCTCCTGCTCCTCGTTGCGGGCCTTATTGCCCTTGAACTTGTTGTCCTTGCGGTTCTGCTGACCCTTTTTGCCGCCAATGCGCTGCTTGCCGCCCTGATAGTTCTGATCCCGCTCAGAGATCAGATCGTCCACCCGGTCGTCAAAACGGTTTGCATTGACCTGCACGGCAGAGGTATCCACCACCCGGCGCTCTCTTCTGCGCTCCGGCTGGGGGGCAACTGCACTCTTTTGCTCTGCCTTAGGCGCTTCCTTGGCAGGCTTTGCAGCAGGCTTTTCTTCCTTCTTCGGCTCCTCCTGCTTTTCTTCCTTCTTGGGATCTTCCTTTACAGGCTCAGCCTTGGGCTTGGGCTGTACAGCGAACACCTGCTCAATAGATGCAATGGGGTATTTCTGTGTCAGCACATCAAACACAACATTCAATTCATCCTCAGTCAAAACCTGCGTGTTGGACTTGGGCTTTTCAAAGAAGGTCTCCATGATCTGCGCAACTTCCTTGACATTGATGCCAAAGTCCGCAGCCACTTCCTTCAAACGATACTTCACTAAACTCATATACGCACCTCCGAAATCAATCTTCCTTTTTCACACCGTTTCCCCGACGGTTGCGTCCCCGGGCCTTGTTGCGCTGGTGGGCTTTTGCCTCCTGCTGATGGCGTTGGATACGCTTTGTGCGCTTATCCAAGCTTTCCAGCACCGCCTTCAAGGATTCCTGCGGGGGCAGGGCCTTCACAAATGCCAGTGCCATCGCCGGATCGGTAAATGCGGCAAGGGCAAGGCTGGTTCGACCTACGGCAAGACCAAGCTGGTCTTTTGTGAAGAGAACTTTTATACATTGCTGATCTGTGCCGGCCACAAAGCTTTTTGCTCTGCGCCAGGTGTGATCGGACGCATCACTGGCAACCACGATCAAGCGGGCATGCTGTGCCCGGGCGGCCGCGCCTGCCGGTTCTTCACCCAATTCAATGCGACCGGCTTTTCGTGCCAGAGACAAATAGTTCAGGGCTTTATCCACGGACACTTCCCTCCATTTCCTTGGAAAGGCGGGCATAGACCTCCTCCGGGATCGGCACTTCCAGACTCCGCTCCAGGGACTTTGCCTTTTGCGCCTTTTGCAGGCACACAGGATCGGGACACAGGTAAGCACCTCTGCCGTTGAGCTTGCCGCTGAAGTCCAGACGAACCTCACCGTCTGTGCAGCGAACCACACGAATCAACGCTCTTTTTTCTTTTCGTTCACGGCAGCCCATACACTGCCGCTGGGGGATCTTCTTTTGCATACGAACTACCTCCTTGCTATGTCATTGCGAGACGTGCAATCTCCTTAAATTTCCGGAATCTCCGGGGGATTGCCACACCAGTCTGCGTACCGGTTCGCAATGACGCCATGTTTTACATTTCGTCAGCCTGGGATTCGGGCTTGATGTCGATCTTATAGCCGGTCAGGCGGGCAGCCAAACGGGCATTCTGACCTTCCTTGCCGATGGCAAGGCTCAGCTGATCGTCAGGAACGATTACCCGGCAAGCCTTTTGACCGGGGATTAAGGAGACATCGACCACATCAGCAGGGCTGAGTGCAGCTCTGACATATTCGCAGGGATCTTCGCTCCAAACCACGATGTCGATCTTCTCACCCCGAAGTTCTTCCACTACTGCGCCTACACGGCCGCCTCTGGGGCCAACGCAAGCGCCAACGGGATCTACATTCTCCACTGCAGCACGGACAGCGATCTTGCTGCGGCTGCCTGCCTCACGGGCAATGTTGCGGATCTCCACCTGACCGTCAGCGATCTCGGGGGTCTCCAACTCAAACAGACGGCGCACCACATTAGGGTGGGTGCGGGATACATAGACATTGGTTGCCTTGGCAGACTGACGTGCCTCCAAAACATAAACACGGATCAGGTTGCCGGGCTCATAGCTTTCACCGGGGATCTGCTCGCTGGTGCGCAGAACGGCATCATGCTGCTCGTTGCCCTGACCCACACGGACAAACACATCGCCGGTGGGATCAACACGCAGAACGGTACCGGTGAGCAGCTCCTGACTCTTGGAGGAATAGCTCTCGTAAATTGCACCCCGCTCTGCCTCGCGAATACCCTGAATGACCACCTGCTTTGCGGTCTGGGCAGCGATGCGGCCAAACTTCTGAATATCCACGGGAATGGAAACGGCATCGCCAACCTGTACATTGGGATTCATGTTGCGGGCGGTATCGATGTGGATCTCCACAGCGGTGTCCTCCAGCTCCTCAACAACAGTTTTGACCAAATACATGCTAAGACCCTTCTCACTCAGGTCCACTACCACGTTTTCTGCAGGAATATCCCGGTGATCCTCACGGTCCTTGCGGTAGGCGTTGGTCAGCGCCTGCTTCAGCCGCTCCACCATGTACTCCACAGGAATACCCTTGATTTTTTCCAGATCCCGCAGGCTGGCGAAGATCTCTGCGCCAATATCTACCTTGGGGGCTTCTGTCTTTTTCTTTCCTCTAGCCATTTTTCCTCCTTCGCACCGCATTGCTGACCGGCAGCCATCGATGCTTATTTTATATGTGTATTTTATTTTTTAGAATTCTACACGAAGGCGCACCAAGGCGACTTCGGATTTTGTAAAGGTGATTGTTTCTTTGCCTGCTTCCACGGTAACGCAGCCATCTTCATAGCCACGCAAAATGCCGGGGATCTCTTTCAAGCCGTTCCGGGGGCGGTACAGCTTTACGGTGATGGGGCTGTTCATAAACTGGGCAAAATCGCCGGGGCGCTTCAGCGCACGCTCCAGGCCTGCAGAGCAGACCTCAAAATGATAGCTTTCCGCAATGGGATCCTTCTCATCCAAAATGGGATCTACTGCCCGATGCACAGCTTCACAGTCGGTAATATCCACGCCGCCTTCCTTGTCGATATAAAGCCGCAGGTAGCGCTCAGAGCCTTCCCGCACATACTCCACATCCCAAAGCTTGCAGCCTTTTTCTTCCACAATGCTTTTGGCAAAGGATTCTACTTGTTCTGTGATCTTCAAGGCGTAATTTTCTCCTTTCAGTGCACAAATAAAAGAGAGGGGCGCTCCCCTCTCTTTCCATGGTTTTTATACTTACGATGGTATTATAGCACCATAATTTCAGTTTTGCAAGTCTTTTTTAGAATTTTCTCAAATTTCCGGCGGAAGTCCCTGGATATACTTGTGATCCCATTCGTTATCGAACAGACCGGAGGTCATACGGCCTTCTATCAAGTCCTGCGCCAGCACCTTCAGTTCCTTCACAGGAACCAAGGACTCCAAATAAAATTCCGGCAGGGCATCTGCCCCCAGCACTACGCCCAAGATTGCACCGGTTACTGCGCCCACACCGGCGCTGGCACCGGAATGATTCACCGCAGTAACCATCGCTGTATCAAAATCTTCCTCACTGCACAGCAGTGTATACACACTACCTGCAAGACAGTCGAGGGCTGTTTCTCCCTGAAGCTGTTCCATATCCGTCCATGCCGGATCGCTTTTGTTTTGCGCCAGCCTCATAGTTGTATGCAATCGCTGTGCAATTTTCTCCATCGCTTGGGGATACGCCTGTGCATATTGCTCTTTGATCTGCTCCAGACCGTTGAAAAACACATCTTCCAATGGTTCTTGGGGGTCTGCCAGCAATTCCTCCAACCAAAGGGCAAGAAGCGCTGTGGCCAAAAAAGCTTCCGGTCTGCCATGGGTCAGCGCCGCAGTATTCACTGCCAGCTCTGCCAGGGCAGCTCTTTTCATTTTATGGGCAGATGCAAAAATCGCCAATGGCGCGGCGGCTGTGAGCATACCGGTAGCGGTATTTTGACTCACCGGCTGCTCCGGGGAGCCCAGCTGACGCAGAAAAAAGCTATCAAGCATGGTGCAGTCCTGATTGTTATGCAGGCGCAAACACTTGGGCTTTGCCACCCAGCAATAGCTTCTTTCCGGGTCGTTGTGGTGTTTCTGATTTCTCGCCCACTCCCGCAGAGCGGTTACAATATAAGAATGATAGTCCGTTTTGCCCCGGGCAACACCCAGCAAAAGTCCATTGCCCACAAAAGCGGCAATTTGGGTATAGGAAGACACCTCGGCGCTGCTGGCGGTCAGGTCATAACCCAGCAGGCCGTTGGGGCCGTAATCGGCACAGATCTGCTCCAAGGTCTTTCCCTGCACCGGCATGCCCATGGCATCTCCAATGGCAAGACCCAGCAAGCAGCCCTGTCCGCAAGACAGCTTTGCTTTCACAGTCTATCACTCCCTGTTATCTTTTTACTCCTGATTGCGGCGCTTCATCAATTCACGCATACGAATTGCATGGTCTAGCTGCCGCTTGCGGATACGCAGGCTCTTGGGGGTGCATTCCAGCAGCTCATCGTCTGCCAAAAATTCCAAGCATTGCTCCAAGGACAAAACCTTAGGGGTAATGAGTCGGATGGCATCGTCAGAACCGGAGGCGCGCATATTGGTCAGCTGCTTGCGCTTGCAAACATTGACGGTCATATCCTCGTTGCGGCTGCATATGCCAACCACCATGCCCGCATACACCGGTGTGCCGGCGCCAATGAACAACGCGCCACGCTCCTGTGCCGCACCCAAGCCGTAAGCCACGGCTTCGCCGCTTTCGTGGGCAATCAGAGAACCGGTAAGTCGGCGCTCGATTTCGCCCTTCATGGGTGCATAAGAGTCCAGCACCGAGGACATGATGCCCTCACCCCGGGTATCGGTCAAAAATTCACTGCGGTAGCCGAACAGACCGCGGGAGGGAACTAAGAACTCCAAACGGTAACGGCTGCCCATGGGGGTCATGCTCAGAAGATCACCCTTCCGGCGACCCATTTTCTCGATCACAGCGCCCATGCACTCCTCCGGCACATCGGCAACCATGCGCTCAATGGGTTCGCAAAGCTTGCCGTCGATCTCCTTGGTCAGCACTCTGGGGGTAGAAACGGAAAATTCATAGCCTTCCCGGCGCATGGTCTCCATAAGAATGGACAGGTGCATTTCGCCGCGGCCGGCAACATTGAATGCATCGGTACCCTCCTCGGTTACATGGAGGGAAACATCCTTTAAAAGCTCCTTTTCCAAACGGTCCCGCAGATTTCGGGAGGTAACGAACTTGCCTTCCTTGCCCGCAAAGGGTGAATCGTTGACGGCAAAGGTCATTTCGATGGTGGGGTCAGAAATTTTTACAAAGGGCAGGGGCTCGATCACATCCGGGGCGCACAGGGTACGGCCAATGGTAATATCCGCCATGCCGGACAGCGCCACGATCTCACCGGCAGATGCCTCAGTGATGGGGGTCTTGCCCAAACCGCTGTATTCGTACAGGGCAACCACCTTGCCCTTTGCTTTATTTTCCGGGTCATGGTAGTCGCAAATCGCAACCTCCTGATTGACCTTAATGGTACCCCGCTCCACACGGCCCACAGCAATTCGGCCTACATATTCGTTATAATCAATAGAAGACACCAGCAACTGCAAGGGTGCGTCCTTATCACCGGTGGGTGCGGGAATATAGTTTATAATGGTTTCAAACAGAGGAATCAGGTCTTCGCCCATTTCATCAGGAGAATAGGACGCAACGCCCTGACGGCCGGAGCAGAACACCGTGGGGGAGTTAAACTGCTCATCGGTGGCATCCAGCTCCAGCAAAAGCTCCAAGACCTCGTCCATCACCTCATGGACTCTGGCATCGGGCTTGTCCACTTTATTCACCGCCACAATTACCTTATGGCCCAGCTCCAAAGCCTTACCCAGCACAAACCGGGTTTGGGGCATAGGACCTTCTGCGGCGTCAACCAGCAAAATAACGCCATTGACCATTTTCAGGATACGCTCCACCTCACCGCCAAAATCGGCGTGGCCGGGGGTGTCCACAATGTTGATTTTACAATCCTTATACTGTACAGCCGTATTCTTTGCCAAAATGGTAATTCCGCGCTCCCGCTCCAAATCGCCGGAGTCCATGACCCGCTCTACCGTTGCCTGATTCTCCCGGTAAATACCGCCCTGCTTCAGCATTTCGTCCACCAGAGTGGTCTTGCCGTGGTCAACGTGGGCGATAATGGCGATATTGCGGATATTTTCCTGCATTGCCATAAGTGCATCCCTCTCATCTTTCAGAATATATTTCTAACTATAAAATATAGCATATTCCAAAAACGATTGCAATATTTTTCAGGATTTTCTGTAAATTGGCAATTTCGTCTTTTTGCCGGGTCGTTATAAATTACAAAAAATGATCGATAGCACTTGTAAGAGCGATCAATGTGCGCCTCTACATCCACCACCAAAGGATTGTTTCCATAAGAAGAAAGAGTCTGTTGCAAAATTCTGCATTTTGCAACAGACCCATTATTTGGGTATGGTGATGGTCAGCACGATCTGTTTGTCTGTCTCCCGCCGTTCCGATACCGCTGCAATGCCGGAAAGCTGGATTTTGGCAAGGGACTGATTCAGGTTATTGAGAAATGCTCGCAGATTTACCGTTGCCGTCTTTTCATGGGGCGCAGAGATCATCTGGTCTATGTACCGCTC
>JAZRNS010000011.1:0-10343 GCA_045648245.1 Faecousia sp.
GCTTTTGGACCTTTTGCCGGAATACAATGCCCGCCTTTGTCAGGTAGGTGCATTGCTGATCTCCTATCGGGCTAGATTTTATGAGGGACTGGGTCGGGAAGCGGCCATTTACCATAGCCATTTTTCCGGCGGTAAAGAGGAATTTTCCTTGCAATACAAAACCGTTTCCACCATTGAAGATCCCCTTGCCCCGGTAAGTAAATTGATCGATGGACTACATGCACATCTACAAAGCCACCAGCGGGCAGAATTGGAATCCGGACAATGCCTGACCGGCCCGCACAAGGATGATTTTGATGTGAATTTATCCGGCTTGTCTGTAAAAGCCTTTGGCTCTCAGGGACAGACCCGTACTGCGGCGATCAGCCTGAAGCTTGCCCAGCGGGAGCTGATGAAAAAGGAATCAGGGGAGCAGCCGGTTCTTCTACTAGACGATGTTTTGTCCGAACTAGACCCGGGCAGACAGGATTTTGTGCTCAATCAGATCACAGACGGGCAGGTATTTATCACCTGCTGCGAACCGGGCAGATTTACCAAATTGGGTAAGACAATCGAAATAAAAAAGAGCAATTAAACAGGTCATTGCGAGGGTGCGTTAGCACCCATGGCAATCTCCTAGGGTGATAGAAAATGCTATATTATGTATATATTCTAAAGCAATTCTCAAAAAAATGTAATCTATACAGGCGTAACAAATGATTTATTAAGGCGTGTAGAAATTGTAAAAATAAATTGATAGAAAGTGAAAATCCAAATTGGGTCGACTTATATGAAACGATCCTATAACACGAAGGGGATTGCCACGCCAGTGTGCGCACTGGCTCGCAATGACCTTCAGACGGGAGAAAAGTTTATGTCTGAAGAAACAAAGGTAACACAAGAATATGGCGGCGAACAAATTCAGGTGTTGGAAGGCCTGGAAGCCGTTCGGAAGCGTCCCGGTATGTATATCGGTTCCACTTCCTCCTCCGGTCTGCACCATTTGGTGTATGAGATCGTGGATAACTCTATCGACGAGGCGCTGGCAGGCTACTGTAAGCATATTACCGTAACCATCAACCCCGGCAACTCTATCACCGTAACCGATGATGGCCGTGGTATCCCTGTAGACATCCAGCCCCAGACCGGTAAGCCAGCGCTGGAGGTCGTTTTCACCGTTTTGCACGCAGGCGGTAAGTTCGGTGGCGGCGGTTATAAGGTTTCCGGCGGTCTGCACGGCGTGGGTGCTTCTGTTGTAAATGCCCTGTCTGAATGGTTGAAGGTTCGTGTTTACAAAAACGGCAATATTCATGAAATGAAGTTTGCCCGGGGTCATATCACCCAGGAAATGACCATTGTAGGCACAACGGACAAAAACGGTACCGAGGTAACCTTCCAGCCCGATCCGGAAATGTTCGACGAGCTTATCTATGACTATGAAATTCTCCATAGCCGTATGCGTGAGGAAGCCTTCCTGAACGCCGGTCTGGCAATTACCATTACCGATGCGCGTGAGGACGAGGTGAAAACCGAGACTATGTGCTACGAGGGCGGTATTCGGGAGTTTGCTGCCTGGACGAACCGGCACAAGACGGTCCTGCATGAGGATATTATCTATATGTCCGGCTCTAAGGGCGATGCTTCTGCTGAGATCGCCATTCAGTACAACGACGGCTATAGCGAGTCGCTTCAGTCCTTTGCCAACGATGTGCGCACCCCCGAGGGCGGTATGCACGAAACCGGTTTTAAGACCGCGCTGACCAGAGTTCTGAACAACTACGGTGTGAAAAACGGCATTATCAAGGGCGATGACAAGGTATCCGGCGAAGATTGCCGTGAGGGCATTACCCCCATTATCTCTGTCAAGCTGACCGATGCCCAGTTTGAAGGTCAGACCAAGGCAAAGCTGGGCAATGCCTATATCCGCACCTTGGTAGACCAGATCGTAAACGAACAACTGGCTACCTACTTTGAGGAGCATCCTGCCACCGCCAAGATCATTTTGGAAAAGGCAATGATGGCAAACCGGGCAAGAGAAGCTGCCCGGAAGGCTAGAGAAAATATCCGCCGCGGCACCGGTTTGGAATCTGCTTCCATGCCTGACAAGCTGCAGGATTGTAATGAAAAAGACCCCGCCCTGTGCGAAATTTACATCGTCGAGGGCGACTCTGCTGCCGGCTCTGCAATCCAAGGCAGAGACTCCCGATTCCAGGCAATTTTGGCCATGTGGGGAAAGATGCTCAATGTGGAAAAGGCAAGAGTGGACCGTATTTACGGCAACGATAAGTTAAATCCCCTGATCGTTGCATTGGGCGGCGGTATTGGCGAGGACTTTAATTTGGAGCGCCTGCGCTATCACAAAGTCATTATCATGTCCGATGCGGACGTGGACGGCGCCCATATCCGTACCCTGCTTCTGACCTTCTTCTTCCGCTATATGCGTCCCCTGATCGAAAACGGCTTTGTTTACTCTGCTGTTCCGCCCCTTTATAAGCTCAAGCGGGGCAAGATCGAACGGGTGGCATACTCTGACGAGCAGAGAGATCAGGTTTCTGCTGAACTTCGCGGCGAAAGCGGAGCCAAGGTGGAGATCAGCCGGTTTAAGGGTCTTGGTGAAATGAATAAGGAAGAGCTATGGGAGACCACCATGAACCCCGAAACCCGTACCCTGCGCCGGATCACTTTGGAGGACGCCCGCCGCGCCGACGAGATCTTCACCGTTCTCATGGGCGAGCAGGTTGAGCCCCGTAAGGAATGGATCGAGCGTAACGCAAAATACGCCATTAACATTGATATTTAAGGAGGTGGCATAAGTGGCAAAGCATAACCGTAATTACAAGCCCGAGGACATTCTGTTCCCGGATCAGTGTATTACCGAGTCCAACCTTGTGGACGAAATGGAAAAGTCTTACATTGAGTACGCCATGAGTGTCATCGTAGGCAGAGCCCTGCCGGATGTGCGGGACGGCTTAAAGCCGGTTCACCGCCGTATTCTTTACACCATGTACGAAAGTGGTTTGACTTCTGACAAGCCCTTTAAGAAGTCCGCAACCTGCGTCGGTGATGTGTTGGGTAAGTACCACCCCCATGGCGACGGCTCTGTTTATGACGCAATGGTGCGCCTGGCGCAGGATTTCTCCATGCGCTACATGCTGGTGGACGGCCACGGTAACTTCGGTTCTGTGGACGGCGACCCGGCGGCTGCTTACCGTTATACAGAAGCAAGACTGTCTAAGCTTTCCAACCAAATGCTCCGGGACATTGACAAGGAAACGGTCAACTGGGATCCCAACTTCGACGAATCCAGAAAAGAACCCCGGGTTTTGCCCAGCCGTTTCCCCAATTTGCTGGTAAACGGTTCTTCCGGCATTGCCGTTGGTATGGCTACCAATATCCCGCCCCACAACCTGACGGAGGTTATTAATGCCTGCATTTGCGTGCTGGACGACCCGGAGGCAACATTGCCCGACATGATGGAGCATATCTCCGGTCCGGACTTCCCCACCGGCGGTATTATCATGGGTAGAAGCGGTATCCGCGCTGCCTATGCTACCGGCCGGGGCAAGGTTGTTGTCCGCGCCCGCACAGAGTTTGAAGAATTTGGCAACGACCGGGTGCGTATTATCGTTTCTGAGCTGCCCTATCAGGTCAATAAGCGTCAGCTCATTAAGAAAATTGCTGAGCAGGTAAAGGATAAGCGCCTGGAAGGCATTTCCGACCTGCGGGACGAGACCGACCGTAACGGTATGCGTATCGTGATTGAACTGAAAAAGGACGCCAATCCCCAGGTGGTACTCAACCACTTGTTCAAGCAGACCGAATTGCAGTCTAGCTTTGGTATTATTCTGCTGGCGCTGGTGGACGATCAGAAGCAGCCGAAGATCCTGTCTTTGCGGCAGATCATTGACGAATATCTGCGCTTCCAAATGGAGGTTTTGACCCGCCGTACGGAGTATGACCTGCGTAAGGCAAGAGAGCGGGCTCACCTGTTGGAAGGCTTGCTGATTGCACAGGATAACATCGACGAAGTGATTCGGATTATCCGTTCTGCATACGACGATGCAAAGGAAAAGCTCATGGAGCGCTTTGGCCTTAGCGAAGTGCAGGCACAGGCCATTTTGGATATGCGCCTGAAGGCACTTCAGGGCTTGGATCGGGAAAAGCTGCAGGCAGAGTTCGACGAGCTGCAGGAGCGGATCGCTTACTTTGTATCCTTGCTGGAAGACCCGGTGAAGCTGCAGGGTGTGCTTCGTGAAGAACTGGTGGAAATTCGGGATAAATTCGGCGACGAGCGGAAGACCGAGATTCAGGAAGTGGAAGACGAGATTGACATTGAAGATCTGATCGAGGAAGAGACCTGCGCCTTTACCATTTCCAATCAGGGCTACATTAAGCGTATGCCTGTGGACACCTACCGGACCCAGAGCCGTGGTGGCAGAGGCGTGAATGCCCAAAATCTGAAGGAAGAGGACTTTGTAAAGAGCCTGAATGTGGCATCTACCCACGATCATATTTTGCTGTTTACCGATATGGGTCGGGTACACACCCGTAAGGGTTATCAGATCCCCGAGGCAGGCAGAACAGCCCGTGGTACCGCCATGGTCAATGTGCTGCCCTTGGAGCCCGGTGAGCATGTAACGGCAATGGTGGTTACAAGAGAATTCCACGAGGACGAGTATTTGATGATGGTTACCCGGAAGGGTACGGTCAAGCGCATTCCCCTGATTGCCCTGAATACCAGAAGAAAGACCGGTATTCGTGCCATTACCCTGGACGAGGGCGATCAGCTCATTAATGTGATGCGTACAAACGGCGACGATAACATTATTCTCGCCACCGCACACGGTATGGCTATCTGCTTTAACGAAAAGGATGTGCGTCCCATGGGTCGTGATGCAACCGGTGTTCGCGGAATTATGTTAACCGATAATGACTGGGTGATCGGTGCAGAAAAGGCAGAGGACGACACGACCTTGCTCACCGTTACACAAAAGGGTTACGGCAAGCGCACCGCGCTGTACGAGTACCTGCGTACCGGCCCCAACGGCGAAAAGGTTGCCCAGAGCCGTGGCGGTAAGGGCTTGAAGAACTATAACATCACAGAAAAGACCGGCCTGGTTGCCGGTTGCCGTGTGGTCAAGGAAACCGACGATGTGATGATTATTGAAAACGGCGGTGTAATTATCCGTGTACCTGCTGCAAGCATCAATATTTACAAGCGCGATGTGCAGGGCGTTATCGTTATGCGTATTGAGGAAGGCAACCAGATCGTTTCCATCGAGCGTGTGGAAGCTGAGGAAGAAGAGGAGCAGGTTGCCCAGTGAAAACCGTAACCTTATATACGGACGGTGCTTGCTCCGGTAACCCCGGTCCCGGCGGCTGGGGTGCGATCCTCTCCTTTAACGGGATCGAAAAGGAGCTATCCGGCGGTGAACGGGAAACCACCAATAACCGCATGGAGCTTACCGCAGTGATCCGGGGCTTGCAGGCGCTGAAAGAGCCGTGTATTGTGGAGCTTTACTCCGATAGCAAATATGTGATCGATGCATTGGAAAAGGGCTGGGCATGGGGCTGGCGGAAAAAGGGCTGGATCAAGTCCGATAAAAAGCCTGCCCTAAACCCTGACCTTTGGGAAATGTTGCTGGATCTGACCATGAAGCATGAATTGCACTACCATTGGGTCAAAGGCCACGCAGACAATCCCAAAAACAACCGTTGCGACGAATTGGCTGTTGCCCAAAGTAAAATGCACAGTGCTTAATGCAAAACGTATAAAAAGGGAGGTCTATCAAATATTGACAGACCTCCCTTTACCTAAATAGCTATCGTACCTCCACGTCTTTGCGAGGAGCGAATGGTTGTGGCAAACTGAACAGGAGAATGGATTGATTCGGAGGTATAGGAATGTATATAAACATCGGCAATGATATGTCTGTGCGGGAGAGCTCCGTAATTGGTATATTCGATATGGACAACACCTCCACCTCCAAGCGCACCAGAAAATTTTTGGAGATGGCACAAAAGGAAGGTGCGATCGTTCCTTGCGACGATCTGCCCAAGTCCTACATTGTAACAAGTGAATATGGCATGATACGGGTGTATGAATCTACTTTGTCTACCGCAACCTTGGAAAAAAGAATGAAATAAAAAGAGTCTGTTGCAAAATGCAGAATTTTGCAACAGACCCTTTCTTCTTATGGAAATAATCTTTCGGTGGTGGATGTAGGGGCGCACATTATGCGCCCGCGGGCGATCAATGATCGCCCCTACAAATGCTATCGATCATTTTTTGTATTTTGCAACAAATCCCCCACTTTTCAGTGGGGGATTTGGCTTTTATTAACCGAAAACGCTCAGCAGGAAACCGGCTGCGATTGCAGAACCGATAACTCCGGCAACGTTCGGGCCCATGGCATGCATGAGCAGGAAGTTGGAGGGGTTCGCTTTCTGACCTTCCAGGTTGGAAACACGGGCTGCCATGGGAACTGCGGAAACGCCGGCAGAACCGATCAGGGGATTGACCTTACCCTTAGTCAGCTTGCACATGACCAAACCGCCCAGCAGACCGCCGCAGGTAGACAGGATGAATGCGATAACGCCCAGAACCACGATAGACAGCGTCTGAATTGTCAGGAAGTTAGAACCGACCATAGTTGCGCCCACGGAGGTGGACAGCAGAATGGTAACGATGTTCATCAGGGCATTCTGCACGGTATCGGACAAACGGTCGGTAACGCCGCACTCCTTAAACAGGTTACCCAGCATCAGGCAGCCGATCAGGGGAGCGGTGTCGGGAAGCAACAGTGCTACGAACAAAGTTACAACGATGGGGAAGATAATTTTTTCGGTCTTAGACACATTCCGGGTCTGAACCATCTTGATCTTTCTTTGCTCGGGGGTAGTCAGCAGCTTCATGAAGGGGGGCTGGATCAGGGGGATCAGCGCCATGTAAGAATAAGCTGCCACAGCGATGGCACCCAGCAGGTGGGGCGCAAGCTTACTTGTCAGGAAGATGGCGGTAGGGCCGTCAGCACCACCGATGATACCGATGGAAGCAGCTTCCGGACCGGTAAAGCCCAGTGCCGGGGAGATCAGGTTCAGCGCCACAGCGCCCAGGAAGGCAGCAAAAACGCCCATCTGTGCAGCAGCGCCCAAAAGCAGACTCTTGGGGTTAGACAGCAGAGGACCGAAGTCGGTCATCGCACCAACACCCATGAAGATCAAACAGGGGTAAATACTGGTCTTAACACCGATGTAGAAGAAGTCCAGCAGGCCACCTTCCTTCAAAATAGCGCCGAAGGAGTGGTAGTTTGCGTGGCCTTCTGTCATGAAGTTTGTCCACAGCTCCTGATTGTACAGACCTGCGCCGGGCAGGTTAGAAAGCAGGCAGCCAAAGGCGATACCGCAAAGCAGCAGCGGCTCAAACTTCTTTACAATGGCAAGGTACAGCAGCACGCAGGAAATGATGAGCATTACCAAATTCTGCCAGCCGCCCTCTGCCAGAAAGCCGGAAGCGATGGCGGCAAAGCCGCTGTCGTTCCAGATCTTCAATAAAATTTCACCAACATTGATCATGGCTTATCCTCCTTAGCCGATGACCACCAGAGGAGCACCGGTATCTACGGAAGCACCCTTGTTGACCAGGACCTGGGTAACCGTGCCGGCCTTGGGAGCCATGATTTCATTTTCCATCTTCATAGCCTCCAGAACGCAAAGCACATCGCCTTCCTTAACAGCCTGACCGGCGGCCACATTGACCTTCAGGATCGTGCCGGGCATGGGTGCGTTCACAGCCTCGCCTGCGCCGGTTACGGCGGGAGCGGCAGGTGCCGCGGCAGCGGGAGCAGCGGGAGCAGCGGGAGCAGCGGCAGGTGCAGCAGGTGCGATTGCCTCGTACTCATCTAAAAGCATAGCCTCACCGGCATTGACTTCCACTTCATATGTGCGACCCTTCAGGGTAATTTTGTATTTCATAATTACTTGACCTCCTTGATGGAAATGAAGCGCAGCTCGTTAAGGGGCTTGCCAATCTTATCGGCTACGATCGCCATGAGCATGGCAGCGGTTTTCGGCTCCACATCGTGAAGCAGCAGCTCGCCGGCAGCGCCGGGAGCGGTGGTCTTAGGTGCTTCGGGGGCAGCTTCTACAGGAGCGGCATTTTTTGCAGCCTTCTTTTCTTTGGCAATGAAGATTTTGCCCATGACAGAAATCACGATCATCAGCAAAATGATGCCAAAGAAAACAACTGCATAGCCCAAAACAGCCAAAATGGCAGCGGGACCAACACCCAAATTCACCAGATCGGGAGCAGCAGTCAACATTGTCATTGCGCTTCCTCCTTATGCCTCAACGATGGTGTAGGTAGCCTTGTTTTCTTCCTTAGCCTTGCGCTCTTCGAAGAATTTCTCAGCCAGGTTGGGGAATGCAATGTAGGACAGAACATCCTCATCAGACTTGGCAATACCCTGAAGCTTCTGACGGGTGGGCTCTACGATGGGCTCCAGAGAATCGGCAAAGCGGCCCTCAATGGGCTTTTCGTCGCCCAGGATCTGCTTCTGAATATTCTCGTCGATGGGAGCGGGGGTAGTGCCGTACTCCCCGCGCCAGTAAGCCTTGATTTCCTTGGAAACGGTCTTGTAGCGCTCGCCGTCCAGTACATTACGGACAGCCTGCACGCCAACCATTTGGGAAGTAGGAGTAACCAGCGGGGGGTAACCCATGTCAGCACGGACCCGGGGAGTCTCAGCCAGCGCTTCCTCAAAACGGTCCAGGGCATTCATCTGCTTGAGCTGGCTCATCAGGTTAGAGAGCATACCGCCGGGAACCTGATAGGTCAGGCACTGGGTATCGGTAGCCATTGCCTTGGGCATCAGTGTGCCGTCAGCAACAAATTCGTCCCGAACGCCCTTGAAATAATCGCTCATCTCGGTCAGGCAATCGTCCTTCAGCTCAACCTGATAGCCAAGCTGACGCAGTGCATAAGCCAAAGTCTCAGTTGCAGGCTGGGAAGTACCGCCGGAGAAGGGAGAAATAGCAGTGTCGATAATATCACAGCCAGCCTCCACAGCCTTCAGGTAGGTCATGAATGCCAGACCTGTGGTGGAGTGGGTGTGCAGGTCGATGGGCATATCCACAGCATCCTTAATTGCGGAAACCAGGTCATAAGCCTCCTGGGGACCCATAATACCGGCCATATCCTTAATACAAATGGTAGAAGCGCCCATTTCCTTCAGTTCCTTGACCATTTCCACATACTTTGCGTGGGTGTGGACAGGAGAGGTGGTGTAGGAAAGGGTACCGGAAGCAATGGCACCGGCCTTGGTGGTAGCTTCCATAGCAACCCTCAGGTTCTTTACATCGTTCAAAGCATCGAAAATACGGATCACATCGATACCGTTTTCCACAGCCTTTGCCACGAACAGCTTTACGAAGTCATCGGGGTAGTGGGAGTAACCCAGAACATTCTGTCCGCGCAGCAGCATCTGCAGCTTGGTGTTGGGCATCTTTGCGCGGATCTTCCGCAGACGTTCCCAGGGATCTTCATTCAGGTAGCGCAGACATACATCAAAAGTAGCGCCGCCCCAGCACTCAGCCGCATAGAAGCCTGCCTTGTCGATGGTTTCCAGCATAGGCTCGAACTTCTCAAAGGGCAGTCGGGTTGCGATCAGAGACTGGTTTGCATCACGCAGGACGGTCTCTACAAATTGAACTCTTTGTGCCATATCAATAGCCTCCATAATATATAGTTTAGGATAAAAATATCCAACTCTCGCCATATAAATGGTAGCACAAGCCGGCAGAAAAGTAAATAGGATATTTTGCAAAACAGGTATGGATTTTTTCTGTTTTTCACGATTGCTTTACCTTGTTAAATTCTTTTATTTTTTTCAGGAATCTCACAGGAATGATATTGATTTTTTCTTTATTATCGTGTATGATATACTCGCAAAATTTAGGATACCGGGCAAACGGTATTACTTTTAATGAAAGAGGTATAAAATTATGGCAAAGATTGATCTGAGCAAGTACGGCATCACCGGTACCACCGAGATCGTCTACAACCCCTCCTACGAGGAGCTGTTTGTGGCTGAGACCGATCCTTCTCTGGAAGGCTTTGAGAAGGGCCAGCTTACTGAGCTGGGTGCTGTCAATGTTATGACCGGCATCTACACCGGCCGTTCCCCCAAGGATAAGTTCATTGTTATGGACGAGACCTCCAAGGACACCGTGTGGTGGACCTCCCCCGAGTTTGCAAACGACAACAAGCCCGCATCTGTGGAAGCTTGGAAGGCTTGCAAGGACCTGGCTATGAAGGAGCTGTCCAACAAGAAGCTGTACGTAATGGACCTGTTCTGCGGCACCAA
>JAZRNS010000012.1:0-7732 GCA_045648245.1 Faecousia sp.
TATGCAACGCATAGATGTTTGTCAATAGGATACGATGCTTTTTGCAGTAATGTTATCTTTGAAGGGTGACATTGATTTTATGTGAGAGTTCGAATTCATACGCAAAACTGCCGAAAATATCTTTTTTGTAGCCCATAGACAAAAAACCGACTTGTTTCTACAAGTCGGTTTTTTAACTAAGTGTGCCCTCTGTAATGATGTCGTTGCATGACTGATGTTCCCTTGGTGAATGATGCTTCATTAAAAACGGATGAATTTTGTAATATATATTGATAAAAAAGGGGTGATTTATAGCTGTTCCTTCTGCCGCAATGGGATAATAAAGAATTAATTACACGAAATCTAATTGTCCAGGTAGGAATGGCTGTTATAAAGAATTTACACCTGGCAACCGGTAAAGCTTGCAGCTACCGGGAAGTTGTGGTAGAATAAGGCAAAATCCACACACTTGACAGGAGGAAATATGGACTTAAGAGAATGGATTGCCCAAATCATTGGTTTGGTGGCCATGGGGTTTAATGTGCTTTCTTATCAGGGCAAAAAGCAAAGCACTGTTATTGCATTGCAGATGATGGGCGGTGCGCTGTTTACGGTGAACTATTTTATGCTGGGCGCTACGGTTGGCAGTGTTCTCAATGGAATTGCGGTGATTCGGGCGCTGGTGTATTTGTTTAAAGATAAGCTGAAAGCAGACCGTTTGCCCTGGCTTATCGCCTTTATGGCATCCTACATAGGGGTGTACATTTTGAACTTTGCCCTTTGGGGTGCTGCGCCTACGCCAAAGAATTTGATGCTGGAGCTGCTGCCGGTAATCGGCATGCTGGCGCTGAATATCGGCTTCCGCCTGAAAAACGCGGCAGATGTCAGAAAGTTCGGTCTCGTCAGCTCTCCTGCATGGCTGGTCTATAACATTGCAGTTGGTTCATGGGGTGCGATCTTTTGTGAAGTACTGACCCTGATCTCCATTTTTGTGGGTATGCTCCGGCTGGATAAGAAAAAACCGAAATGATTAAATTATAGCAGATATTTCCTGGATTTTACTATAGTTAGGATTAGAATAGTAAAAGGGAATATACATAAGGAGTGCAATATTATGAGCGAATTTCTTGCTTCGCTGGCAAGCATTTTAAAAAGCGATATTATGATCGTTTTTGCCATCGCGGCGCTGGGCTATCTGTTGGGTAGCGTAAAGATCAAGGGCCTGTGCCTTGGAACTTCCGGTGTTTTGCTGGTGGCTTTGGTTTTTGGTCATTTTGATTTCATGCCACCGGATATTCTTAAGGATCTGGGCCTTGTTTGCTTTGTTACTGCAATTGGCTTCATTGCCGGACCTACTTTCTTTCGAAACTTCAAGAAGTCTGCGATCTTTTATTTGATTTTAGGTACACTTATCATTCTAACCGGTGCATTGCTTTGTGTTCTGACCATAAAACTGGGCAAGGTAGATGTAGATCTTGCGGTGGGCATGATGGCCGGTGCAATGACCAGCACCCCCGGCCTGGCAGCTGCCCAGGAGGCTACCGGTGAGAGCAGTCGCGCTGCCATCGGTTATGGCATTGCCTACCCCTTTGGCATTATGGGTATCGTATTGTTTGTACAGCTTATCCCCAAGCTGCTGAAGGTCGATATGGATAAGGAGCGGGAAATTTTGGAAAACAAGGTAACCGCTCCGGAAAATGATGCAGATACACAGAAGGTTTTTCGAATGCTGGATAATATGGGGTTGTTTGCGTTTGCAGTTGCAGCAGCTTTTGGCTATCTGATTGGCAAAATTACCATTCCTTTGCCAGGTGGTGCAAAATTCTCCTTGGGAACCTCCGGCGGTCCGCTGTTGGCAGGTTTGGTTATGGGACATTTTGCCCACTTGGGAACGGTTTCCATATGTGTCCCGAAAAAGACACTGAACGTAATGCGGGAGTTAGGCTTGGTGATGTTTCTGACAGGTGCTGGAGCAAAAGCAGGAAGTGGCTTTGTTGCAGTACTTATTGAACAAGGTGCTTCTATGATTCTTTGGAGCATTGCAATGAATATACTTCCTATAACTGTTGGTTATCTCTTGGCAGTTCGCGTTACAAAGCTAAATACATTGAACGCACTGGGGGCTATTTGTGGCAGCATGACCAGCACACCTGCTTTGGGTGCATTGATAGCGGTTTCAAAAACCGAGGCAGTTGCCCTGGCTTACGCCGCCACATATCCTGTGGGATTGATTGTAAAAGTGCTGTGTTGCCAGTTTATCCCCATGTTTTTTTAATTGGCTGAAAGAAGCCGGGCAAGGATCGAAAATAGCAACCCTCGAAACCCCGAAGCAAACTTAGATTATCACCGGGATGCGCTGCTATGTTCCATGGCCCATGAAGACGGCGGCAGAACGGAGCAGAAGCTAATATATGCGCTGTCAAGAAGCTGGTGGGAATCCTGAAAGACACCTATGTGCCGATAATTCGCATAGAGGCTAAAAAAGAGTATGTAAAGCGCAAAAATATGGTAAAATTATGTATGGACATTGATTGATATTTATGTTATGCTTATCTTAGCGATGTAACATGGAAGCGAATGCAGCATGAAAGTCAATGAATGGAGGCAATTAAATGAACACGAAAGCAGTAAGAATTCATGGTAAGATGGACCTGCGCTTGGAGGAAGTGGCGCTGCCGGAGATCGGTCCGGACGGCGTTCGTATCCGTATCGTATCCGATAGCCTGTGCATGTCCAGCTATAAGGCAGCTATCGAAGGCGGTGAGCATAAGCGTGTCCCCGATAACTGCCATGAAAACCCCACCGTTGTAGGACATGAGTTCTGCGGCGACATTGTGGAGGTTGGCGAAAACTGGAAGGATAAGTACAAGGTTGGCGATAAGTTTGTAATTCAGCCTGCCCACTTCCATAAAGGCAGCCAAATGGCACCCGGCTATTCCTACAACTACTGTGGCGGAAATGCGCAGTACGGCAATGTTCCCATTGAGATCTTGCTGGAAAACTGCCTGTTGCCCTACGATTCCGATACATATTATTATGGCTCTTTGGCAGAGCCCCTCAGCTGCGTAATCGGTACTTTCCATGCCATGTACCACACCAAGGCTGGCTCTTATGTCCATGAAATGGGCATTAAGGAGGGCGGCAAGATGGCTTTGCTTGCCTCCGTTGGCCCCATGGGTCTGGCAGCAATCGACTATGCTATCCATTGCGACCGCAAGCCTTCCTTGTTGGTAGTTACCGATATTGACGAGGCAAGACTGGCTCGTGCTGCTTCTATCTACACCGTTGAGGAAGCAAAGAAAAACGGCATCGAGCTGCACTATGTCAATACCCGTATGGAAAACGCAACCGAGTACCTGCGTAGCCTTACCGGCGGCACAGGCTATGACGATGTGGTTTGCTTTGCACCGGTAAAGCCGGTTATTGAGCAGGCAGATGACATTTTGGGCTTTGACGGTTGCTTGAACTTCTTTGCCGGTCCTACCGACCCGCAGTTCAAAGCACCCTTCAACTGGTACAATGTACATTACTTGTACACCCATGTGGTTGGCACCTCTGGCGGCAATACCAACGATATGCAGGAAGCCATCCGCATGATGAATGCAGGAAAGCTCAATCCCTCTGCGTTGGTTACCCACATTGGCGGTCTGAACGCAGTTATCGACACTACCCTGAACCTGCCTAAGATTCCCGGTGGCAAGAAGCTGATCTACACCCAGATCGACCTGCCTTTGGCAGCAATCTCTGACTTCGAGGAGTTGGGTAAGACCGATCCTATGTTTGCAGAGCTGGACCGCCTGTGCAAGGCAAACAACGGCCTTTGGAATCCGGAAGCAGAAAAGTACCTGCTGGCAAACGCAAAATCCATCTAAGTATAAGAAAGAAGGCGCTGTCTCAAAACGAATGAGACAGCGCCTATTTATGCAAATATTACACGTAGGGGAGGTGTTTCGCCTTCCGCGGGACGGGAAACCCGTCCCCTGCGTCCCCTCAAAGCGCACCTTGCTGAATAATGATGCGTTTTGCGAGAGCCCCTTCTTATTTTTTGACATTATTCTGTTTGTGTGGTATGCTATGAATGTATCATTCCATGGAAAAGAGAGAGCAAAATGGAAAACACCGCATACAATACAGAGCTGTTTTCTCACAAAAAGCCGAAGCGCAATCGGGGGATCGTTTGGCAAGTCCTGTTTTTTGCAGTTGCGGTTTTGTATGGAGAACTGCTTTTAAGAATATTGAATCCCAATGAGACCCTCCTGTCGCCTTCCCTTGTGGGCATCAGTCTGTTTTCCCTGGCTGCCGGCGTACTTGTATATTTGCTGCTGGACCTGATTGCATGGGCAAAGCTCAGCCGTACCCTTGGGGGTTTACTGCTCCTGCTGGGCGCGGTGTATTTGTGCGTGCAGCATTGCTGTCAGTATTTTTTCGGTACTTACTACGCAGTGGGTTACATGGCACAAATGACTGGCGGCGTAATGGGGGATTTTTCTGCCAATATTGGGCAGATCATTTTACAAAACATACCCTTTATTTTGCTGAGTCTATTGCCTAGCATGCTGTTTTTATTCTTGCGAACCGGTTTTTTCCGCTATCGCAGCGGGGCGGCAGCCAGCCACTTGATTCTGCTGGTTGTGTTTGTGGCGCTGCAAGGGGCAGGCAGTGTATTGGCAGTAACCGGCAACGCAAAAAATCTCTATACTTATGACTTTCGGGCGGATACGGCGGTGCGGGAATTTGGTGCACTTACTGCCTTGCGTTTAGAGGGACAGTATGCCATTTTGGGAATTCCGGAAGAGCCAATGATCACCATTGAGATTCCCACCTTGCCCCCGGAAACCACACCAGAAGCAACCGAGTGCACAGAGTCTACGGAAGAAACGACCGTTCCGGACCAGACCACCGAGCCGCCTGTGGTGTATGCGGACAATGTACTGCCTATTGATTTTCAAGCACTTCAGACCAATGCAGGCAATAACACCCTGGCCGCTATGCACCAGTACTTTTGCTCCCTGACACCTACCTTGGAAAATGAATATACGGGCATTTTTGAAGGTAAAAACCTAATTCTCATTACAGCGGAGGCGTTTTGTCCTTATGTTATTGACCAGACGCTGACACCCACCCTCTATAAGCTGGCAAACGAATCCTTCCAATTCACAAACTTTTACCAGCCGGATTTCGGGCAATCCACCGCCGGCGGCGAATTTGCGGTGCTCACCGGTCTTTATCCCACATGGCAGGGAAGTAATTTGGCGCTGAAAGCCAGCTCCAAGGTGTCTATGCCCTATACATTGGGGTGGGCATTCCGTCAAAGGGGCTATGCCGTGCCAGCCTACCATAACAACAGCTACACCTATTACGATCGTCATAAGACCCACCCCAATTTCGGTTACGATTGGACAGCCATCGGTAACGGTCTGACACTGAAAAGCGATGTTTGGCCCAATTCTGACCTGGAAATGATGGAAGCTACAGTAGATGGTTACATTCAAAATTATCTTAGCAGCGGCACGCCTTTCCATGTCTATTATATGACCGTCAGCGGACATGCCAATTATAACTGGGGCGGAAACAATATGTGCCGCCGTCATAAGGAGGCTGCCCAGGCAGCCCGCCCTGATGCTTCCGAGGCGGTGCAGGCATACATTGCCTGTAATTTAGAGCTGGAATATGCCATGGCACACCTGATGGCAAAGCTGGAAACAGCCGGCATTGCCGACGATACGGTGATCGTCCTGACCTCTGACCATTATCCCTATGCATTGACCGAGGGCGGTACGGATTACTATCCGGAGCTGTCCGGTATTGACGATACGGTTAAGGATATGTCCCGCTATCAAAATACCCTGATCCTTTGGAACGGGGCAATGAAGGACTCTGTGGTAGTGGATACTCCTTGTTCTTCTGTGGATATCGTACCTACCTTGTGTAATCTTTTTGGAATCGACTATGATTCCCGCCTGTATTCCGGTCGGGATATCTTCGCAACCAACTATCAGGCTGATCAGGCTTCCACCGCTATGCCATTGGTTGTATTTCCTGCAGGCAGCCGCTACAGCTGGATCACCGCCGCAGGCAGCTATAATGGCTACACCGGTGTATTTACCCCCAAGGAAGGAATTGCCGTAGACGAAGCTTATATCGATACGGTCTGCCGGCTGGCAAATGCAAAATTCTCCTATGCCAAGCAGATCTTGCAGCAGGACTACTATTCTATTATAGAAAAAGCACTGCAATCCTGAAAACAGCCTTGCCAACCAGACGGGATTTTTATATAATAACAAAAAACTTAGAGGAGCAACCCCATGATCAATAACAATCATACAACAAGACGCAGCAGCAGATGCCTGTGGTTGCTGCTGATCCCAGTGTTCTTTTTCAGTGCCTACCTGTATATGGGAAAGCGGGCAAAGCGGGATAATTACACCAAGCTGGGAATCTTTTTTGGCATTGCCAGTTTGCTGACCTTTGCTGTATCCCTGCTGGGCCTTGTTTGGCCCCGCTTGTTCTATGGGCTGATCACCCACGCCATTGCGTGGGCACTGTGCGCCATCAATACCCTCAACTGCCGCCAGCAGTATTGGCAGCTTGTGGAGTGGGAAGAGGAGGATGCAAAGCCGGATGAGCTGGTGAACAGCCGTAGCTTCCGCCTGCGCAACGCCTTGTTTGCCCTGTGGAATGTGATTCCCTTCCTTGGGGGCTATTCCACCTTCATGTTAGGCCGCAAAATGAACAACACTGCTCTGAAATGGGCAGGTATCGGTTCTACTGTGATTTCTGTGGCGGTTGTAATGACGCTGCTGCTCATGGGGCAGACCACATCCAATTTACCGATTTCAATTGCCCTGTTTTGGGGCTATTGCAGCTATTGCATCCACCCGTTGCTGGCAGGATACTTCTTTCCGGAGTATTTGAAAGAAGCAGCTACCCAATGGAGGGAAGACGTGGAGCATTATCCCCAGATGGAAAGAGCAAAATGGCGAATCTGCCATAGCCTATGGCAGATTTTGACAGTCATTCCTTATTTTGGGAGCATTGGCTTGTTCATCATTGGCATTATGCGGGAAAGTGGCAAGGTGCTTTTGGGTGCATCCGTTTTGTGTGTGCTGGAATTTGCCTGTATTGCCGTTCCACCTATGGTATTGGAAAATCAGGCGCTTCTGCAAGCTTACCCGTTTTTGGCAGAGGTGGCAGCCGGACTGAGTGTGTTTTGGTTTGTGGCATACAGCTTGAATATTTTCTACGGTGCGCTGATTCGCAGAGATATGCTCTGCCGCCGCGCCCAGCAGGAAGAAGAATGAAATTTCCGGGAGACTTAATCTCCCGGAAATTTTTTAAACATATTTTCTCCAGCGGTTGCATATACTGTCAGGAATGGAAAATCGGGAGGAGGAAATGTGATGAGAGAAACCAATGACCCATTTGCAGATTTGGAAGATCTGATTTTTGATGAGGACAGCGGACGCCCCAGTGAGCGATAAAATATGGATAAAAATCTAAGATCTTGAAGGAAAGGACTAGAGGTACAACAACCAGCAAAAAAATAAATATTTTTTGTTCTTCGTTATGTTGGAAGTTCTTTATAGATTGGATGTTTATAGCAGGGTCAATACACTATATTCCCTGAAGAATGTGAATGTGATGGTGCGTTTTTACAGGGCAAATTCAAAAAATGAACCAAGCATCCTCAAAGATGCTTGGTTCATAACAGTCTGTCAAAAAAACTTGTTTTTTGACAGACTGACAGAGGTCA
>JAZRNS010000013.1:0-17956 GCA_045648245.1 Faecousia sp.
GTCAAGACAAGCAACTGGCACTCGTTGGCGTACAGGTGGTACGGTAGAGTGCCAGTTGCGCAGTAAGTCAAAATGCCTTGCGTAGCAAGCTTTTTTACCCCTCATCCGTCAAAAATCAAAGATTTTTGCCACCTTCCCCCCAGGGGAAGGCTCTGTTCAAAAAAACCTTTTGCTTAACCTGTATTTTGACGGTTGGCGGCTTTTTTGACACTCTGAAGCGCGTGTTGCTTTGCAACACGCGCTTTTTCTTATTCTGCGGAAATCAAATAGTAGTAAACCGGCTGGCCACCGTTAAGCAAATTCACATCTGCATCAGGGCAAATTTCGCCAAATAGCTTTGCAGCCTCCTGTGCCTGGTCTTCCTGCATATCTGCACCGTAGTAGATGGTGATATACTCTCTGCCATCTTCCTGGACCTTCTGTGCCAAAGACTTCAGCAGCTCGTTAATGTCCTGACTTGTACCAAACAGAGCGCTGCCGTAAATGGCAAGGTAGTCGCCCTCGTGGATATCATAGCCGTCGAAATCGGAATTACGGGCAGCATAGGTGATCTGCATGGTGTCAACCGTTGCCAAAGACTCGGTCATGGCATCCACATTCTCCTGCACTTCACCCTCGGGATTGAAGTTCAGCATCGCGGTAACGCCCTGGGGCACGGTCTTACTGGGAATCACCACCACATTCTTGGGGGTCAGAGCATCCACCTGCTCTGCTGCCATGATGATATTCTTATTGTTGGGCAGCACATATACCGTTTCTGCAGGTACTTGATTTACAACCTCCAGAATGTCCTGTGTGCTGGGGTTCATGGTCTGACCGCCAGAGATAATGCCGTCAACGCCCAGATTGCGGAACACCTCTGCCAAGCCTTCGCCGGCGCACACAGATACCACGCCCAATGCCTTCTCAGGCTCTGCGATCTTAGGCTGCTCCTCCTGGCTGTCGAGCACCTTTTCGCTGTGCTGCAGACGCATGTTCTCGATCTTTACGGTTACAAAAGAGCCGTAGTCGATTGCCTCGTGGAGTGCCTTACCGGGATCGTTGGTATGCACATGGACCTTGATAATCTCATCGTCGTCCACTAGCACCAGGCTGTCGCCCAGGCTGGAAAGGAATTCTCTGAGCTTCTCAGGATCCTTCTTATTCTCACGGGAGATAATGAACTCGGTGCAGTAGGTGAAGGTAATATCCTCTGCATTGAAGTCGGCAAAATCTGCCTGCTCCTTCACATCGTCGCCGGTGGATTCCGGTGCAACAATATCCTCACCCCGCAGGGCGCAGAGCATTGCCTCCAAAGCAACCACCCAGCCCTTGCCGCCTGCGTCCACAACACCGGCTTTCTTCAAAACCGGGTTCTGATTGACGGTGTTTGCCAAAGCGATCTTGGCTTCTTCAATGGCTGCCTCATGAACAAAGATAAAGCTGTTGTTCTCCTGTGCAGCTTCCCGGGCCCGGGCTGCTGCCAAGCGGGCAACGGTCAAAATTGTACCCTCTGCAGGCTTCATAACTGCCTTATATGCCGCATCTACGCCCTCCTGCAAAGCGTCTGCCCACAGCACGCCGTCGCACTCTGTCGCGCCCTTCAGCTTCCGGGATATACCCCGCAGCAGCAAAGACAGGATAACGCCGGAGTTACCTCTTGCGCCTCGCAGCATAGCGGATGCGGTAATGGCAGAAGCCTTCTCCAGGTTGGGATCGTCTGCCTTGCGCAGGTCTGCGGCGGCAGCATTGATGGTCATGGACATGTTGGTACCTGTATCTCCGTCGGGAACAGGGAAAACATTGAGCTCATTGAGCTTTTGTTTGTTGATCTCTATAGACGCCGCCGCACTGATCATCAGTCTGCGGAAATCGGCTCCGTTAATAATTTGACACACGAATCGTTACCTCCGTATTATCCGATGCTCATGGAGTCAACAAAAACATTGACTGCCCGAACGGGTGTGCCGGTGGTCTGGGTAACCACATAGCGCACCTCAGAAATAATAGAATTGGCAACCGCGGTCAAATTTACACCGTGATCGACCATAATATGCAAGTCGATGGAAATGCTGTCGTCCTCGTGGAACTCCACACGGACACCCTTGCCCATGGACTCTTTGCGCAAAAGATGATAGACACCGTCGGTTACAGAACGGGCTGCCATACCCTTTACGCCAAAGCAGTTGGAGGCGGCGTTGCCTGCAATGTCAATATAAACGCTGGTGCTTACATTTACGCTACCGTTTTCAGTTTCATGACGGATCATAGTTCATTTCCTCCTGATTTTTAAGTTAAACCATGCTGTCTTCCCAGCAAGCGGGGGCGGTCAGTCCCATCATTTTCACCACGGTGGGTGCCACATTGGCAAGACCGTAAGCACCGTCGCGGATGGTCCAGGTCTTGCTGTTGTCGTAGATAATGAAGGGGACGGGGTTCAGGGAGTGGGCAGTCCGCACAGCGGTCTTGCCCTTTTTGGTCTCGGTCATCTGGTCGGCATTTCCGTGGTCAGCAGTGATAAGAACGGTGTAGCCGTACTTGTCCGCTGCTTCCAAAATTGCCTTCAAACCGTTATCCACACATTCCATGGCGTACACAACTGCGTCCATAACGCCGGTGTGTCCCACCATATCGCCGTTGGGGTAGTTGCAGCGCAGGAACTGGAACTTGCGGTCAGCCATAGCTTCCACCATCTTTTCGGTGATCTCCTTGGACTTCATAGCCGGTGCCTGCTCAAAGGGAATCACATCGGAAGGAATTTCCTCGTAAACCTCCAATGCTTCGTCTACCTTGCCGGAGCGGTTGCCGTTCCAGAAATAGGTTACGTGGCCGTACTTCTGGGTCTCAGACACGGCATATTCATGTATGCCTGCAGCGCACAGAACCTCCGTCAGGGTGTTCTGAATCACAGGGGGCTTTACCAGATAGTTTTCGGGAATGTTCAAATCGCCGTCGTACTGGAGCATGCCGGCAAACTTCACGCCGGTATAGTCGCCCCGGTCGAATTTGTCAAAATCCTTGCGGTCGAAGGCCAGGGAAATTTCCTGTGCCCGGTCGCCACGGAAGTTAAAGAGTACCACAGAGTCGCCGTTTGCGATTTTTGCTACAGGCTCGCCATTGCGGGCGATCACAAATGCAGGCAGGTCCTGATCAATGCAACCGGTCTCTGTCCGGTAAGTCTCAATGGCTTCCTGGGCAGAAGCGAACTGTCTGCCCTGACCCTGCACATGGGTGCGCCAGCCCTGCTCAACCATGCCCCAGTTGGCTTCATAACGGTCCATGGTAACCTGCATACGGCCACCGCCGGAAGCGATTGCATAGTCGCAGCCATCGGTGTTCAGCTCCGCCAAAACCGCTTCCAGCTGTGCCACATACTCCGGTGCGGAGGTGGCAGGTACATCACGGCCGTCCAGCAGAATGTGGCAGTAAGCCTTCTTCACACCGGCTGCCTTTGCTGCCTTCAAAAGGGCGATCAGGTGGGCAATGTTGGAGTGCACATTGCCGTCAGACAGCAGACCAATGAAGTGCATTGCCTTGTTTTCCTTGGCATTGTCCACCAATTCGTTCCATGTATCAGAGGCAAACAGCGTGCCGTTTTCAATGGACTCGCCAACCAGCTTTGCGCCCTGAGAATAAACCTGACCGCAGCCAAGGGCATTATGTCCAACCTCAGAGTTGCCCATATCCTCATCGGAGGGCAGACCAACAGCAGTGCCGTGTGCCTTCAGATAGGTGTGGGGGCAGGTATTTAACAAATTGTCCAGTGTGGGGGTCTTTGCTACCACAACAGCATCGCCGCTGCCACCGTCGCCCTTACCCACACCGTCCATAATCACCAAAACAATGGGTTTTTCCATTTCTGTTCCTCCAAAATCTATATATGTTGAAAATTTACACACTACCAGTCGTACTATTTTACATCATTTTCATCAAATTTACAACCCATTTTTGAAATATTTTGTTACCAATCGGCTTTTCCCCGTAACCCTTTCCTTGTTTGGCGCAAGAAAGACCCCTGAAGCATCGCCGAACTGCCCAAGCGGTTTGTTATTGCGTCATTCTAAGCGAAGGCACAGCCGGAGCTTAAAAATCTTCGGTTCGCTTCATGCACGCTCGATGACCCAGGGGGGGCAAAGGTGTTGCTTTTACAGTAGAAGACGGCCGCAAGCCCTCCAATAATTCGGTGGCGCACCATGCAGGTTATGCCCAGCAAAAGAAAAGCCACGGCAAAATCCTTGCCGTGGCTTGTTGTTTAGAATTGTTTCCGTTTTATACAAACGGTAGTTTATGACTTGGAAAACATCATATAGCCGAAGCTTTTTGTGCAATGGAAGGTAAAGTCCTCTGTGGGGACTTCGCTCCAGGACTTGTAGTAAGGCTTGTCTGCCAAATCCGCACAGGTGAAGCAGTTGGCACGAATGGTCATGCCCGCCTCTACAGTAAAATTGGGGAAGAACCGCCGGATAAAGGCATAGGGAACTTCATAGGTCAGCTCCCAGCCGGTGGCTGTTTTTGCCGTTTGGGGACGCAAAGGATTTTCTTCCTGATCGGGAATCAGGCGGGTCAGGTCAGAAAGGCCTGTGCCAACACCCAGGTACATGCACTTGTTGAAGTTCATTTCAATGTTTATGTAGCGGGGGTCCCCGGGAACAGGGCTAAAGAAAAATTCCAGGCAGCTATCCTCGTAGGGTGCGCCCAGCTTTTCCGTCTCTACCGCACGGATTTGTGAAACATCGGACCAAAGATGAACCAAAATCGCCTTGTCATTGTAGGCGATCTGCGCCCACGCCCTCACATCCTCCGGGGTTTGTAAGTACTTGTGGGTCATTTCCAAGCTGGGAACAGTGTTCCAGTCCGGCGTGTCCTGACAGTAAGTAATGGTATACTGGTTCATTTGACCTCCTGGCCTGCAAAGGCATATTTCTTGATGGTATATAAACAAAACACCAACCCTATTACAGGGCTGTTGTCTTACTGGTGCCGCTGTCCTGTTGCGGTGCCCGATATCTTCCTTGCCGTCAAGCGGCTGCGTCAGCTATCGACCGCGGCCACTCGCTCCCCTCGCTCCTCCCGCCACAGGCGGCGCTCAGGTCGCTCCCCAGACTCTCACCTCCGGTTCGAGTCCGAGCGGTACATAAGTAAAACATCGCCCCCCGTTGGGGGCCGTTGTTTTACTGGTGCCGCTGACCGGACTCGAACCGGTACGAGTGTTACCTCAAGGGATTTTAAGTCCCTGGTGTCTACCTATTCCACCACAGCGGCATATTAACTTGATGTTCTACTGTTGTCTGTACCGAACCGCGCTTCGCGAGGTGTCTACCTGTTCCTGTTGCGGTGCCCGATATCCTCCTCGGTGTGAACACCTTCGTCGTCTATCGACCGCGGCCACTCGCTCCCCTCGCTCCTCCCGCCACAGGCGGCGCTCAGGTCGCTCCCCACCACAGCGGCATATATGACGGTATGTTCAATCTATATTACCATGATTCCCCCAAACCGTCAAGCCAAACAACCATAATTTTACAGCAAGTTTTATGCCATTTTTCATTATTTTTCCACCAGCGGCTCTCGGAAAACAAGAAAGTACCGCCGCCGGCAGGCAAACGCACCACCAATGAGGAGATTGCCATGCGGTTTTTAAGAAACGGATTGCCACGTCGCGCTATGCGCTCCTCGCAATGACGTGATGAGTTGAAAGCTTTTCCTAATTTTCAATTTTAATAAAAAAAGCGTGTCCCAGGACGCGCTTTTTTATAGCTGATCTAAATTCATAGCAAAGGGAGCAAGGCAGTTTTCCATAAACCAGTCAAGCTCCGGCAAGTGCATTTCCTGCAGCGCCTTCAGCGACTGGCTGGCAGCAAAGTCAAACTCCGTGTTGCCTGCTTTCTGCTCCTCGATACATTTAATATATGCAGACAGCTTATCCGCCGCCTTGATAACAGGCAAAAGCTGCGGATCGTCCTCCAAAACCAGCGGCGCGTAGCACGCCCGCAACTGCGGGGGCAACATGTCCAAAAGCCGCTCCCCGGCAATTCGCTCCACCTGCTTATAGGCAACCTTAATATCAGGGTTATAATATTTGATCGGCGTTGGCAGATCACCAGTGAGGATCTCCGAGGCATCGTGGTACAACGCACCCACGGCACACTTATCCGGATCCGGTCCGTCCAATTTCAGGATTTCCCGGCGGATCAGAGCCAAGGCATGGGCCAGCACTGCCACCTGATGGGAATGCTCCTGAATGTTTTCAGAAAAAGTATTACGCATCAAGCCCCAGCGGGTAATATACCGCATACGGCCCATCAGCGCGTAAAATTCGTTTGCCATATGATTCCTCTATCTCTATCTGGCAGGGGGGGCGCAAGCCCCGCCCTGCGGCGGTTTACATAATTTCTTCCAGCTTGGTCAGCAAATCGGAAGGCTTTTCGCAAAAATACTCTGCGCCGGCGTTAATCAGACACGCTCTGTCCCGGAAGCCCCACAACACGCTCAGGCATTTTACCCCTGCATTGCGGGCCGTTTCCACATCGGTTTCGCTGTCGCCTACATATATGCACTTTTCCACGCCAATTTCCTGCATTGCCTGAAACACCATATCCGGCGCTGGCTTGCGCTGGCAGTCGGTGCTCTCCCCCCGGGCAAAAATGCCGGGGAAATATTGCTGGCACAGGATCTTTGTGGCTTTATCCGGCTTGTTGGAAACGATAGCCACCGGATAGCGGGCGCAAATCTCCTTAAGGGCATCCAATATGCCGGCATAGGGGCCGGTTTTGTCCTGTGCGTGGGCAGCATAGTACTTCTGATACACCGCCAACGCCTCGTCTACAGAAGGGTCTGTTTCCTTGCCGGGCAGCGCCTTGCGAATCAGGTTATATGCCCCAGTTCCAATAAACTGCCGTACCTCATCCTTTGTGCGGTGGGGGCAGCCGTATTGGTCCATGGTATAATTTACGGCATCGGTCAGGTCTTCCAGTGTGTCCAGAAGTGTGCCGTCCAAATCAAATAAAATGCCTGTTTTCATATTTAGAAACCTCTGTTTTTCAGTACCCGAATATCTTCACCCACAAAGGTCAGCCGCTGGAATGCGCCCTGAAGGCGCGAGCCGATCTGGGGAGAATAACGACGGGCGATCTCATCCACATTCAAGTTGGTGGAAATCACCATAGGCTTGCCGGACAGCAGCCGGTCATTTACCAGTGCGTACAGCGCAGCCGTTACAAAATTGCCCGGCAGCTCCGTGCCCAAATCGTCCAAAATCAGCAGGTCGCAGTTTTCCAGTCTGCGCACTTCTGCGTTGCTTTCTTCGTCAGGATTAAAGCGATTCTTCTCCAGCTTGGAAAACAAATGGGGCGCGCTTTCGTAGGCAACGGAAAAGCCTTTGTCTGCCGCCTGACGGGCAATGCAGGCAGACAGGAAGGTCTTACCCAAGCCGGTTGCGCCAACAAACAGCAGGTTGCCGCTATCCATATGAAAGGACTGGGCATATTTTTGGCAGATGCTAAAATTCCGCTCCATAATTGCCCGGGGGCTTGCGCCGTATTTGGGGTCTATGCGGTCAGAATAGTAGTCCAAACGGAAATTTTCAAATTGCTGATCCTGAGATGCCAGCAAGGAAATCTCCTTTTTCTGCTCCTGACGGCACAGCTCCTGCAGGCAACGGCACATGCTGGTGCCAATATAGCCTGCGCCGCCACAGCTTTGGCACACAGGAAGTCCGTCTAAGTAGCCTTCTTCAAAATGTGCAGCCGCCAACGCCTTGCGCTCCTGCTGCAATGTTAAGTTTGCCTGCTTCACCTGCTCCATAGCTGTTGCCGCATCACCGCCCTGGGTAAATGCCGCCTGAGCAGCCATAGCCATAGAACGGCGCAGGAGCATATCAATTTCCTTCAGGCGCGGCACTTTTTCATAAGCTGTCTGTAGATGCTGCGCATTTTCCGATTCCCGGTCTGCCTTAGCCTGTGCCAAACGCCCTCGGGCACGGCGGATCACATCGTTGCTGTATGCCACCTGCTATCCCTCCTGTAATACTCTTCGAATTGCTTCCATCTCTGCATCGCCCAACTGGCCGGACGCGCCCTTGGGCAGGGTCTTCTGATCTTTGCTTTGAATCTGCTCCACTGTCAAAAGACCGTTTTCCTGCCAGCGCTGCAGAATCTTGTTCATATAAGCCCAGCTTAGTCCGCCGGTATTCAGGCAGGTGCGCTCGTATGCCATGGCAATGGCCGCCTGATCAAAGCCCCAGTCCAGCCACTGCTGGGCATATTTTTCCTCTGCCGGTGTGAGCTTTCTGCCCCGGATAGACAGGGTGTTCATGAGCTGACCCAAGCGGGACTGGCGGTAATTCTGCTTACGAATGTAGGCAACCGCCTCTTCCATAGTATCGATGCCATGCTCTGCCCAAAAGTAGGCCTCTTTTTCAATGGTACGCAGGGAAGGATTTCGCAAGCTACCTCTTTGCCGCGCCCGCTCCCGACAGTAGCATACCAGCACACTGATCACATCGGTAGGCAGTCCCAAATAGCGGGTAAAGCCCAGCAGAATTTTCAGCTCCTCTGTGTTCAGGGTTCTGCCCAGCAGGCGCTGGATCTCCCCGTACAAGCTGCGAAAATCGCTGTCGGTGTCCATGGCGCTAAGCACATCGGCCTCCGAATATTGGGGGCGTTCTCCCACAATGAGGGTTTGCTTTTGCTCCTGATACAGCCCCAACTGGCGAAGCGCTGCTGTTGCCAGATCCACCCGGGTACTGCTGAGTCCCAGCTCCCGGTTGGCATTTTCCAAAGCATTTCCGCTTTGCAGATATATGTACAGCAGCGCTGCGTCCGGATTTGCGGCACAGAGCAGCTTTTGTGCATCTGCGCCGTTGATATTCAGTTCCTTGTTCAGCATAAAAGCCACTCCTTTCATTTTTCGTCAGTAACGGTTATTATAGCACAGCTTTTGACCCTGCACAACATGGTGAAACTGAAGTTTTTGTAGAAAAAACAAGCAAATTTTTGGCACGACACAGTATCTTGTGGCGAAAAAAATTACCACGCACAAGTTATGTTGGCATGTAATGGCTCTTCGGCGCCACCGTGGGAAGGCGTTAGCCTGACCAAGCTGGCATGAACCCGAAATAATGGGACCCTTTCTGTTTGACTTTTCCTTGCATTGCGGTTTGTTTTCTGCTACAATAGGGATAGTTCCAACATGGAAAGGATGTATTACTTATGAAACGCTTATTCTGTCTGTCTCTTGTTCTTGGTTTGCTTCTGTGCGGCTGCGGCACAAAACCTGCCGAAACCACCGCTCCCACAGAAACCACAGCAGCACCCGCCACCGAAGCCACCACGGAAGCTACCACAGAGGCAACCACAGTTCCCACTGAGCCGCCCGTTGTCTATCGCCATCCCCTGAACGGTCAGGTGCTGGAAGCGCCCTACACCGGCAGAGCCGTGGCTGTAGTCATTAACAACATTCAGGCAGCCCTGCCCCAATTCGGCATCAGCCAGGCAGATATGATCTACGAGCTGGAGACCGAAGGCGGTATTACCCGCCTGCTGGCCATTTTCTCCGATTTGGAGAATATCGGCTCCATTGGTCCTGTGCGCAGCGCCAGAACCTTTTATAATAACATTGCCGTGTCTCACGATGCTCCCTTGTTCCACTGCGGCGGCAGCCAGTTTGCCCTGAGCGCCAAGTATGACAGCAGCGGCGACACTATTTCCGACTGGGAGCATGTAAACGAGCAGAACAACGGCAGCTATTACTTCCGGGATCACGCCCGCTATAACTCCGGTGTCGCCTGGGAGCATACCCTGTTCACCAGCGGCGAAAAGATATTACAGGCAATGTCCGACAAGGGTTATAACAAGATTTATGAGGGCGACGGCTATGACCACGGTCTGCTGTTTGCGGAAGATCCGGACATGACTGCCGGTAAAGCTGCCACCTCCGTGAAGCTTACCTTCCGTGGCACCAAGACCACTTCCTTCGTGTATGATACGGACATCGGCCGCTATAAGGCTTCTCAGTACGGCAGCGCCCATAGGGATGCCGGTGCCGGTGTGCAGATGTCTTACCGGAATGTGATCGTGATCTTCACCGATCAGTATTTCAGAAGCGATGCCTATTATTCCCGTTCCTTCTATGATCTGACCGGCTCCGGCAATGGCTATATGGCATGCGACGGTAAGATCGTTCCCATCAAGTGGCAGCGCGACGGTCTGCGGGATTCCTTTAGCTATACCCTGGCAGACGGCACGCCTTTGGAACTGGGCGAAGGCACTACTTATGTGGGTGTTGCAGATGCCACCAAGGGCTCTGTCTCTTACGAATAAGTTTCCATCAATAGGATATCGGGGTGTTGCCTTGGCAACACCCCGATTTTTTCCCATTTTGCACTTTTCACCGGAACCGACCGCTAAATTTCTGTTTGACGGGGTGTAGGGGCTGTCTATGGTCGCCCCTACGGTTTTTTTCATTAAAACAGAGGGCTCAGAGAGCCCTCTGTTTTATACATCCATTTGGGATTCCAGCAGCATCGGTTTTCCGGTAATTGGATGGGTAAATTCCAGCCGCTTTGCACACAGCTTTTGGGTCTGCAGCCCCAGCTTTTCTGAATGCTTTGCCGATTCTGCGCTTCCGTATTGGGGGTCGCCCAAAATAGGAAAGCCCATGTAGCTGCAGTGGACGCGGAGCTGGTGGGTGCGGCCCGTAATCGGGCGCAGTGCCAGCTTGCAAATGTCCTGCCCCCGCTCCAACACCCGATATTCCGTTACGGAGGGTTTTCCCGCTTCCGAAACAAACCGCAGCAGGCTGGGAAGCGCCCTGCGGGCAATGGGGGCATCGATGATACCGCTGTCGGTCTGCGGTGCGCCAAAGGTCAGGGCGTGGTAGGTTTTCACCATTTCCGTTTCCTGCAGCAGGCGGTGGATATGGGCGTTTTTTGCCAGCAAAACAATGCCGAAGGTGTCCCGATCCAGACGGGTATGGGGATGAAAGGCGCTGTTTTGCCCGGTTCGCTGATAATATCCCAGCACACAATTGGCAAGGGTCCCTGTCAGGCGGCTGCGGGAAGGGTGGATCAGCATGCCTGCCGGTTTATCCACAGCCAGCAGATGGGCATCCTCATACAAAACTGTGAGGGAATCATGCTCTGCCGGGTACTGGGGCGTTTCCTCATCCAGCGGAACGCTGATCACATCACCGATCTGCACCGGATAGTCTGTATGCTGGGGAGTCCCGTTTACAAACAGCTTCTCCTGCCATTTGAGCCGGTTCATAAGTCCTGCGGACATTCCCATTTCTTCCCGCAAAAAGGAAGATAGCCGCCCATTACGCGCCGCCTTGTGCTCCAGTTTCATATGCCGCCTCCTTTCCGGTTAATTTGCATAAAAACGAGAGTGCAAGGCAGCCTTGCACCCTCGACAGCTTTTAGAAAAATTACTCTTCTGCGCCATTGGACAGCATCACATTCGTGAGGATGCCCAAAATCAGTGCGCAAGCGGTGGTGGTCAGGGTAACCTTGCCGATTGCCATTGCCATACCGCCGATACCGGTGATCAAAATCACAGCCGCTACGAACAGGTTCTTGTTCTGGTTCAGGTCAACCTTCTGAATCATCTTCAGACCGGAGCAGGCGATGAAGCCGTACAGGGTGATGCACACGCCGCCCATTACACAGCCGGGGATGGAATCCAGGAATGCCACAAAAGGACCGAAGAAGGAAATGACGATGCACATCAGTGCAGCCACAGTAATTGTAACGATAGAAGCATTGCGGGTAATGGCAACACAGCCAACGGACTCACCGTAAGTGGTGTTGGGGCAGCCGCCGAACAATGCGCCAACCATAGAACCAACGCCGTCGCCCAGCAGGGTGCGGTGCAGACCGGGGTCTTCCAGCAGATCCTTGTCGATGATGGAGGACAGGTTCTTGTGGTCAGCAATGTGCTCAGCGAACACAACAAATGCCACAGGCACATAGGCAACCGCAACGGTCGCAATGTAAGAGCCGTTGATTCCCTTAACACCCTTGAGTGCTTCCAGGAAGGTAAATTCAGGAACTGCAACGATCTGCATGTTCTGGAACAGGGAGAAATCGATTACCGGAATACCACAGACGGTGAAGATTGCAGCAACTGCATAACCTGCCAAAATGCCGATAATGAACGGAATCAGCTTGGTCATCTTCTTGCCGTAGGTGGAAACCAAAACAACGGTGAACAGGGTAACCAGTGCACATACCAGAGATGCCCAGGCAGGACCGCTCATAACAAAGGAGCCGTTGACATCCTGAGGACCGTAAGAGAAAACATCCTTAATGGCAGCGCTGGCAAGGGACAAACCGATTAAAGCAACGGTAGGTCCGATAACCACAGGGGGGCATCAGCGTGTTGATCCACTTAACACCGGCGATCTTAATTACCAGCGCAATGATCACATAGACAAAACCTGCCAGAACAGCACCCAGAATGATGCCTGCAAAGCCTGCAGCAGCGGAAGCTGCGCCTGCAAATGCAGCCAGCATGGAGCTGATAAATGCAAAGGAAGAACCCAGGAACACAGGGCTACGGAATTTTGTAAAAAGCTGATATACGATGGTACCTACACCTGCACCGAACAGGGCTGCAGAAGCAGACATTCCGTTACCAACAATAGCGGGTACAGCGATGGTTGCTGCCAGGATCGCCAGGACCTGCTGAAATGCGAAAATCAGCAGTTGGCCAAGCTTGGGCTTGTCTTTGATGCCATAGACCAAATTCATTTTTCTTTCCTCCTGATGTTTCTTTTTGTGGAATTTCAGCTCGAAAAAAGAGGAAACGCCCGCGTTGCTTCGCTGCATTTCCTCCAATCCTTCGAATCTTTATTCTGTTTATCAGTATATCGTTTTTTTCGTCAAAATGCAAGTCATATTTTCTGGTTTTCCAAAATTTTCCTGTCCTATAGAAGGAAGCTATCTGGCAGGAGCTGGGCAAGGGTTTTTTCCCGGTAATGTCCGGCCGGTCCAATAAGAAAAACCGGAAAATCATCCGGGCAAAATTCCCGCATTACCTGCCGGCACACACCGCAAGGCGGAAAATAATCGGTAATTTCTCCGTTTTTTCCACCGCAGACGGCTATGGCAGAAAATTCCCGTTTGCCCTCGCTCACCGCTTTAAAAATGGCGGTGCGCTCGGCACAGACCGTAGGGGAATAGGCGGCATTTTCAATGTTACAGCCGGTATAAACCGTTCCGTCAGCGCATAGCAGCGCCGCACCCACCTTGTAGCAGGAATAGGGGGCGTAGGCATTCTCCATTGCCTTGATTGCCTGCTGGATTAACAAAGATTCTTCCATTTATAACCCTCCTCTTGTAGGGCTGGCGCAAGCCCCCGCCCTATGTTATTTTTTGTGCGAAACTTTCGCCGGGGGTGTCCAGGGGAACGCCCAGTATTTCTGCGACTGTGGCAGCAATATCTGCAAAGGTTTTTCTTGTGCCCAGATTTTCCGGCTTTATGCCTTCTCCCAGCACCAATAGGGGTACATATTCCCGGGTATGGTCGGTGGTTGCCGTATAAGACGGGTCGCAGCCATGGTCTGCGGTAATGATCAGCACATCACCCGCCCGCATTTCCTTTTGGAAATCGCCCAGCCATGCATCAAATTCCGACAACGCCTTTGCATAACCCTCTGCATCCCGGCGGTGTCCGTAGAGCATATCAAAATCCACCAGATTCACAAAGCAAAGACCTTCCCAATCCTGCTTTGCATATTGGGCGGTGTGTGCCATGCCGTCGGCGTTGCTCTTATTATAAATGTATTGGGTCAAACCTTTTCCGGCAAAAATATCTTGGATCTTGCCAACCCCAATGGTTGACATAATATTTTCTTTTAGGGCATCCAGCAAAGTTTTTTTCGGGGGCTCCAGAGAAAAATCATGGCGGTTTTCGGTGCGTTTGAAGCGCCCCGGCTGACCCACAAAGGGTCTTGCGATCACTCTGCCTACGCCGTGCTTGCCCTGCAAAATTTTTCGGGCAATGCGGCAGTATTCGTACAGCTGCTCCGGCGGCACTATGTCCTCATGGGCGGCGATTTGAAACACAGAATCGGCTGAAGTGTAGACGATCAGATCCCCGGTTTCCATGTGCTGTTTTCCGTACTTTTCAATGACCGCTGTGCCGGACCAGGGGGCATTGGCCAGCACGCCCCGACCGGTCTGTTCCCGGAAAGGTTTCAGCACTTCCTCCGGGAAGCCGTTTGGGTAGGTGGGCAGAGGTTTTTCCGAAATGATACCGGCAATTTCCCAATGCCCAATGGTAGTGTCCTTGCCTTTGGAGGCTTCTGCCATCCGTCCGTATGCACCTGTGGGGACGGCTTCCCTGGGAAGACATTCCACTCCGTCAATATTTCCAAGTCCCGCCTTTATCAGGTTTGGAATGTGCAGTTTTCCGGTTGCGGCACAGGCTCGCAAGGTATTTACATCTTTATCTCCAAAGGATTCACTGTCCGGCATTGCACCGATGCCAAAAGAATCCAATACAATTAGAAATATTCGCTTCATTCACAATCCCTTACCTTCAAATTTCTGTTTGTCGAGGTGGTTACAACACCTTGACTTACCGTAGAGGCGACCTGCGGTCGCCCGCAAAAAAACGGCGGCAGCAAGCCACCGCCCTACAATCACCATAATAGGAGATTGCCACAACCAGTTTGCGAACTGGTTTCGCAATGACGTGCGTTGTAAGAAACTGTTTGTCAAACAGAACTTTGTGTTTTAGTGCGTTTCCATTTTGACCGCAACATCCAGCGCTACCTTCATCATGGTGGTAAAGGCAGTTTGCCGCTCCTGCGAGGTGGTCAATTCACCGGTTAGCACATGGTCAGAAACGGTGCAGATACACAGCGCCCGCTTGCCGTATCTGGCCGCATTCATGTACAGCGCCGCCGCCTCCATTTCCAGCGCCAGCACGCCCATTTTCTTCAGGGCATATACGCTGTCCAAGCCCTCCGGCACACCGGCACGGTCGCCGTAGAATACATCGGAGGAATTGATATTGCCCACATGGTAAACAGCGCCGTTTGCCTTTGCCGCGTCTACTGCTGCAGACAGCAGTTCATAGGAGGCAATGGGGGCAAAAGTGCCGGGCAAGTGGAACTGGGCGGCAAAATTGGAATCGGTGCATGCGCCCTGACCGATCACCAGATCGTACAGCTTAATATGCTCCTGAATGGCACCTGCCGAGCCTACCCGAATGATATTCTCTACGCCATAGGCGTTATACAGTTCATGGGAGTAAATGCCGATGGCGGGCATACCCATACCCGATGCCATCACAGAAACCTTTACACCTTTATAGGTGCCGGTGTAGCCCTGCACACCCCGGACATTGTTCACAAGAATCGGGTTTTCCAGAAAATTTTCTGCAATAAATTTTGAACGCAAGGGATCGCCGGGCATTAAAACAGTCTTGCCGAAAGAGCCGGGCTTTGCACTGATATGGGGTGTAGGTGTGGTTAACATAACTTTATTCCTCCTTGTTGTGCAATCCTCCCAAGGGAGCGCACTTGTTTCGCAATGACCGAAGATGGGAGATTGCCACGCCTGCTGTCGCAGGCTCGCAATGACGCGGGTTTTTTGCGGCGGGACCAAGGCCCCGCCCTACAGGGGGGCATACCGTAGGGCGGCGGCTTGCTGCCGCCGAATATGCCCTCGCAATGACATAATGGATCGAATGCTTTTCTTAATTTTCAATTGCTTTGGCAATTTTTACGATTCGGGAAGTGCCCAATCGGTCTGCGCCCAAACGGATAAATTCCTCCGCGTCGGCAATGCTTCCAATGCCGCCAGCCGCCTTGATCTTTACATGGGGCGCCACATGCTTGGCAAACAGCGCCACATCCCGGAAGGTTGCGCCGGCGGTGGAAAAACCGGTGGATGTCTTGATATACTCTGCGCCGGATTGGGAAACCACCTTGCACAGGGCGATCTTTTCTTCGTCGGTAAGCAGACAGGTTTCGATAATCACCTTCAAAAGCCTTCCCTTACAGGCGGCTTTTACTGCTTTGATCTCCTCCAATACCATATCCAACTTCCCCGCCTTTACCCAGCCGATGTTAATGACCATGTCAATTTCGTCGGCACCGCTCTTTACCGCATCCTCGGTCATAAAGCACTTGGCTGCGGTAGTTGCGTAGCCGTTGGGAAAGCCGATCACCGTGCAGATAGCCAGCTTTTCGCCCACATATTCCTTCGCTTGGTTTACATAACATGCTGGGATGCACACCGATGCGGTTTTGTATTTCATGCCGTCGTCGCAAAGCGCCTTGACCTGCTCCCAGGTTGCGGTTTGGCTGAGCAGGGTATGGTCGCATTTAGAAAGAATTTCAGATAGTTCCATAGTTTTTCCTCCGGTAAATTAACGCAGGTGCTGCGTTAGATAAGAAATAATAGATAACAGATGAAGCTTGCCACGCCTGCTGCCTCTGGCTCGCAATGGCATGCTTTTAAAAGAACGGATTGCCACGTCGCGCTATGCGCTCCTCGCAATGACACAAAAAATCGGTTGCGTTCCTTGTTATCGGATTTTCTTTCCGTTTAGAATGGCTTCCTGCAATCTTTCTCCTGCATAGCGCAAGGTCAGCAGGAAAAAGGGTTCATTTTGCCAAAGCAGATTCAGGAAAATTTGGTCGCCCTCCCAGGCAGGCAGACTGTTTAATTTCTCCCGGCTGATCCATTCTAAATCGCCTTCATCACAGTCTTTCAGCTGACCTGTAAAGCCATCAGCAGTAAACAGGTACATATATTCCCCCTGTGCCTGATCGCTTAAAAACGTAACGATGCCCCGGCATTGCCAGCTTGTTAAGGTCAGCCCCGTCTCCTCTTTTGCCTCTCGCAGCATGCCTTCCTCCGGGGCTTCCCCCTCCTCCAGCTTGCCGCCGATACCGATCCATTTGTCCTGATTGATGTCGTTTTTCTTCTTTGTCCGGTGGAGCATAAGCACATCATTTCCCCGGAGAATGTAACCTAATGTTGTGTGGAGCATAATTTTCCTCACTTTACAAACTGTATGGCATGGTGCAGATTTTCTGCGGTTACCTTCCAGTGTCCGTCCTCCCGCTCACCGTCCAGCGTCCAGGGCATATCGGGCGAGGCGGTGATCTCAATATAGGAGGCGCTGCGGAATGTGATCATTTTGCAGTTATACTTCTGCTTCTGCACCGCCTGAATACATTCGGCGATCTCCGCAAGATCCCGGGGCGCACGCACCAGCATAACTTCAAATTTTCCGTCGGTCATATCCACCTGCTTAGGGTCCAGGGTAAGAATACCGCCCACGGAGGTGGAATTGCAGATAGCGCCAAAGAGGAAATCGTCCTCTACCGGTTCTCCGTCCAAGGTCATTTTTACATGGACTTTTTTAATTTGGGACAGCTCCTGAATGCCGTCCAGCACATAAGCCGTATGCCCCAAGGCATTTTTTACACTTTGGGGGGTGGCATAGCTTGCCCGGGTAAATGCGCCGAAGGACGCCACATAGGTAAAATACCGCTCCCCGAATTTGCCCACATCTACAGGGGTGGGTGTGCCGTTTACAATACGCCGGGCATTTTGCACAAAGCTGCCCTTCAGGCCCAAGGAGGTGGCAAAATCATTGGTAGAGCCGGCGGGGATATAGCCGATGGGGGTTTTCACACCGGCGCTGAGAATACCGGAAACGGTTTCGTTAAAGGTACCGTCGCCGCCACAGCACACAACAAGATCCATTTCCGGTGCGCGCTGGCGCACCACATCAATGGCATCGCCCTGTCCGGCGGTCATATAGGTCTCTACCCGGTAGTCATTGCGGTTAAATACATTAACAATATCTGTCAGCACCCGATTTGCCTTACGCATGCCGGCGTAGGGATTCATTATAAACAGCATTTTTTTCACTGGGATCACCTTCCTGTTTTTATTATACCATCGGCACTATAAATCGCAAGAGAAAATGGTAATTTTTACGGTTCATTCAAATTT
>JAZRNS010000014.1:0-5675 GCA_045648245.1 Faecousia sp.
TGGCAAGACCTCGGGTGAAGGCAGTTTTACCAGCGCCTAAATCACCCCGGTATGCCAACACCGTGCCGGCGGTCAGCACTTTACCTAAGGCCTGCCCCAGCTGTTCCGTCTGTTGGGCAGAATGTGTAATAAATTCCATAAAATATCCTCTCTAAGCCACACCCAAGGCTTCTCCTTGAGAAGAAGCTGGCGGTGAAAGCGACTGATGAGGTGGCATGCAAACACATTGTTGTGCGCACTTTCTATATAACGCACTCACTCTATAACTGCAAGTTCTCTTAAATGGTTGTATATGTCTTCATATACATTGTTAAATCGAATGTTGATATCTGCATTTGAGTACCGCAGCACTTGGCACCCAATATTCCTCAAATGGGCATCCCGCTGCCTGTCTTTTTCTGCATGATCCTCTTCATAATGCTGAGAACCATCCACTTCAATTACAAGCTTAGCTGAAGCTATATAAAAGTCCACAATATAATTATCCAGAACTTTTTGGCGATGCACTGTAACAGGTAGAAGCTTCAAACAATCATACCACAAATGCCGTTCTTCCTTTGTCATGCCTGTTCGTAATTTTTTAGCAATTGGTGTTAAATTTGCATTGTTATGTTTATTCATAAGCGCTCCCCATACCCTACCTGTTTACACCTCATCAGTCAGCTGCGCTGACAGCTTCTCCTCAAGGAGAAGCCTTTTCATTCTTCAGCTTTTCTGCCTGGTCGGCAGTTGCCAGGGCATCGATGATTTCGTCGATGTTGCCGTCCATGATCTGATCGATTTTATAAAGGGTCAGACCAATGCGGTGGTCGGTAACTCTGCCCTGAGGGAAGTTATAGGTGCGGATACGCTCGTTGCGCATGCCCGTTCCCACCTGAGACCTACGCATGCCGTCGTTTTCCGACTGGATTCGTTCCTGCTCAATTTCATAAAGCTTGGATGCCAGCATGCGCATACATTTTTCTCTGTTTTGCACCTGGCTTCGCTCTTCCTGACACGCCACCACAATGCCGCTGGGCTTATGAATCAGGCGCACCGCAGAGCTTGTTTTGTTAACATGCTGACCGCCGGCACCGGATGCCCGGTAAACCTGCATTTCAATATCTGCCGGGTTGATCTGTACATCTACTTCCTCCATTTCCGGCAGCACTGCCACCGTGGCGGTAGAGGTGTGGACACGGCCGCCGGACTCGGTTTCCGGCACTCTTTGTACCCGGTGGACGCCGGACTCATATTTCAGCCGGGAATACGCACCGCGACCGTTGATCACAAAGTCCGCTTCTTTCACGCCACCCAGTTCTGTATCGTTATAGTTCATCAATTCGATGGTCCAACCCATTTTGGCGGCATACATGGAATACATACGAAACAGGCTGTGGGCAAACAGGGCGCTTTCCTCGCCGCCAACGCCGCCCCGGATCTCCACGATCACGCTCTTGTCATCGTTGGGATCTTTGGGCAGCAGGAGGATCTGCAATTTGGCAAACAGGTCTTCCTTATCCTGCTTTGCCTGCTGGAAGGTCTGCTGGCAAAGCTCCTTCATTTCCGGATCTGCCATCAGCTCCTCTGCATCTTCCATATCCCGCAGGGCCGTTTTATATGCCTGATAGGTTTCAATGATCGGCTCTAAATCATTTCGCTCCCGCAAAATGGCCGCTGCCTTTTTCGGGTCGTTATAAAAGTCCGGCTGTTCTGACCGGGCGCACAATTCTTCAAAGCGGCTCTCCACCGCGGCTAACTTATCAAGCATCCCCTGACTCCTTTTTCATAATCCTTATTATTGTACCAGTTTTTTGAAAGTTTTCAACTCCCTGTTTTCTTTTGCCTCAATCTGTGATAGAATAAGAAAAAACAGAAAGGGGGCGTATTTTATAAAAACCTGTATTATTGTCTGTGCCGGCGGCTTTGACGGACTGATAGAGCCCCTCCAAGAGGGCGATCTTCTACTTGCCGCAGACGGCGGTTTTTCCCATTTGCAAAAGCTGGGTCTTACGCCCCACGGCGTACTGGGCGATTTTGATTCTCTGGGCTATGTCCCGGAACAGGCTCAGGTCTTCCCAAAAGAAAAGGACGACACCGATTCCATGCTATCTGTGCGTCAGGGCTTAGAAAATGGCTATCGCCGCTTTGTGCTGTACGGCGCATTGGACGGCCCTCGGCTGGACCATACCCTTGCCAATTTGCAAACCCTGCAATTTTTGGCCGACCACGGTGCAACCGGCTATTTGGTAGGAAACACCACCGTTGCAACCGTCGTGCAAAACGGTGCTGTGCAGTTCCCTGCCTCTGCAACCGGAATCCTTTCTGTGTTCTGCATGGGTAAGGATGCCCACGGAGTAACTTTAAAGAATCTGCAATACCCCTTGGAAAACGGTGTGCTGTCAGCAGGTTTTCCCTTGGGTGTGAGCAATCATTTTATAGGCAAAAACGCCGCCATCCGTGTGGACGATGGCAGTTTGCTTTTGCTGTATGATCGGGAAAACGGATTGCCTATATAAAATAAAGGGCACGTTGCAAAATTATGCAACGCGCCCCTCTTTTTACTTTTCTTCTTCCGGGACAAAGTCCAAGGTCAGGGCCTTTACATTGGTACGCAGTTGGATGCACTTGACACCTGCTGCCTGGAGCATTCTCTTGGATGCCAATGTGGTGGGCGTGGTTGCGTACTTATCGGACAGATAGTACACTTCCCGAATACCGCTCTGAATGATCGCCTTTGCGCACTCGTTACAGGGGAACAATGCCACATACAGCTTGCTGCCCCGCAAATCTCTGCCGCTGGCGTTCAAAATAGCATTGAGCTCTGCATGAACCACATAGGGGTACTTAGTCTCCTCGCCGGTGCGATCCCAGGGGAATTCGTCATCACTGCAGCCCTTGGGCATGCCGTTGTAGCCGGTGGAGATAATAATATTATCCTGAGATACGATACATGCGCCCACCTGAGTTCTGGGGTCCTTACTGCGCTTTGCCGCCAGCATGGCAACGCCCATAAAATATTCATCCCAACTGATATAATCGGTACGCTTCATAAAACATAGCCTCCTGTTTCTTTTTGGGGGGACTCATAGAATCTATTATAATATAAAAATGAAGCGAGGGCAAGTCCTCGCTTCATTTTTATAGATTTAATCAAAAAAGTCCTTCAAGGTATCAAAAAACTTCTTTTTCTTAGGGGTAGATTTCCCGTCCAAGGTTTCGTCCAGCTGGCGCAAAAGCTCCTTTTGCTCCTTGGTCAGCTTGGTGGGGGTCTCTACCACAACAGTGAAGTAGTGGTTGCCTCTGCGCTTGGCATTCCCCACCTGGGGAATACCCTTGCCACTGATAGAGAACCGTTTGCCGGTTTGAGTGCCCTCAGGGATCTCAAATACCTGCTTGCCGTCTAAGGTGGGCACATCGATCTGTCCACCCAAGGCTGCCTGGGTAAAGCTAATAGGTACTTCGCAGAACACATCCATATCCTGCCGCTGGAAAATGGGGTGGCGCTTGATGTAGATCTCCACCAGCAGATCGCCGTTGGGTCCGCCATTTACGCCAACGCAGCCCTCACCCCGCATGCGTACACTTTGTCCGCTATCCACACCTGCAGGAATTTTCACCTTCACCTTTTGGGTGCGGCGAACCTTACCCTTACCCCGACAGGTGGTGCAGGGATTTTTGATGATCTTGCCACGGCCGGAACAGGCGGGACAGGTGGTTTGGGACTGCATCTGCATGCCAAACACATTCTGCACAGTCCGGATCTGACCGGTACCGCGGCACTGGGGACAGGTCTCAACCGTTCCGTCCGCTGAGCCGCTGCCGCTACAGGCGCTGCAGTTCTCAATGCGCTGGGCACTGACCTCCCGTTCACAACCAAAGGCCGCCTCCTCAAAGGTCAGCTCCAGCCGGGCGCCTACATTTTCACCTCGACGGGGCGCATTTTGGGCACGGCTGCTTCTGCCACCGCCAAAGAAAGAACCAAATATGTCCCCAATATCGCCAAAATCGCCAAAGCCGCCAAAACCGCCGCCATAACCGCCGGCACCGCCACCGTAGTTGGGATCAACACCGGCAAAGCCGAACTGATCGTAACGGGCGCGCTTGTCGTCATCGGACAGCACTTCATAGGCTTCACCCAGCTCCTTAAACTTTTCCTCCGCGGCTTTATCGCCGGGGTTGCGGTCCGGGTGGTATTTCATAGCGCTTTTGCGATATGCTTTTTTTATTTCATCGGCGCTGGCGCCTTTTTCAACGCCCAGCACCTCATAATAATCGCGCTTATTTTCTGCCATAGATAAATCACCTTACTAAATATGTCATTCCGAGCCAGCCCTCACACTGGCGTGGGAATCCCCTAAACAGAGGCAGTTGCTGTCCCTAAGGAGATTGCCACACCAGTCTGCTGACTGGTTCGCAATGACCGTTGAATTATGCATCAAAAAGGGGCGGCGGTTTGCCGCCCCTACAGGCTTAAAAATCAGTCAACAGTCTCGTAGTCAGCGTCTACAACGCCGTCATTGCCACAGTTGCCGCCGCAATTGGGGTCGCAGCCCTGTGCGCCGCCCTGGGGATTTGCCTGCTGATACAGCTTCTCGGAAACTGCATAGAATGCCTTCTGCACCTCATCGGTAGCGGCCTTGATCGCCTCGATATCTGTGCCCTTGTTGGCTTCCTTCAGCTTCTCAACTGCCTCCTGGATAGAGGACTTCTCCTCCTCAGTGATCTTGTCGCCCAGATCGGTCAGGGTCTTTTCGGTCTGATAGATCATATGCTCTGCATTGTTGTGCGTGTCCACTTCTTCTCTGCGAGCCTTATCCTCAGCTGCATACTGCTCAGCCTCACGGACAGCCTTATCGATGTCCTCCTGAGACAGGTTGGTAGAAGCGGTGATGGAGATCTGCTGCTCCTGACCGGTACCCAAATCCTTAGCAGAAACCTTTACAATACCGTTGGCGTCAATATCAAAGGCAACCTCGATCTGAGGAACGCCACGGGGAGCCGGTGCAATACCGGTGAGCTGGAAACGGCCCAGGGTCTTATTGTAAGCAGCCATCTCGCGCTCGCCCTGCAATACATGCACTTCAACAGAAGTCTGACCGTCAGCAGCGGTGGAGAAGATCTGACTCTTACGGGTGGGAATGGTGGTATTGCGGTCGATCAGGCGTGTGAACACACCGCCCATGGTCTCAATACCCAAAGACAGGGGGGTAACATCCAGCAGAACCACGTCCTTCACATCGCCTGTGAGAACGCCGCCCTGAATGGCTGCGCCAACAGCAACACATTCGTCGGGATTGATGCCCTTGAAGCCCTCGGTGCCGGTGATGCCCTTAACCGCTTCCTGAACAGCGGGGATACGGGTAGAGCCGCCAACCAGCAGAACCTTGTGCAGATCGGAGGGCTTCAGACCTGCGTCGCTCATTGCCTGACGGACAGGCTTCATGGTGCGCTCAACCAGATCAGCAGTCAGCTCGTCGAACTTTGCACGGGACAAAGACACATCCAGGTGCTTAGGACCGGTGGCGTCTGCAGTGATATAAGGCAGGTTGATAACGGTAGTAGTCATGCCGGACAGCTCGATCTTGGCCTTCTCGGCAGCCTCCTTCAGACGCTGCATAGCAACCTTGTCATTGGACAGGTCGATGCCCTCGGCCTTCTTGAACTCGGCAACCAGGAAGTCCATAATTCTCTGG
>JAZRNS010000015.1:0-3046 GCA_045648245.1 Faecousia sp.
ATGGCAAGATATAAGGGCAAAATCATGGACAAATCCCGCCTTTCATGTTATAATTCTTCTAAACCTTATGAAAGCGAGAAATGGAATATGAATTTCCTCTTTCTGCCCTGGGTGATCACAGATCGCCTGACAGATTTAACACCGGATTATTTGGACCAGCAAGGAATTCGGCTGCTGATGCTGGATTTTGACAATACCATCGTACCCTATACCACCAGCCAGCCAACGGAAGAAATGGCTGCATGGCTTAAGGAAATGACAGCGTCTTCTGTTGCGCTATGTGTAGTCTCCAACAGCCACAAGGACCGGGTCAAGATATTCTGCGATCAGTGGAATATTCCCTGCATTACCCATGCCAACAAGCCTTTTTCCAAGGGCATTCTCCAATGCCTGAAGAAGTTTGGCGTAGAAAAGTCTGCTTGTGCGCTGGTTGGCGATCAGATTTTTACAGATACCATGGGAGCCAATGGCGTAGGCATACGACCGATCCTTGTAAAAGCAATCCACAATCACAACATTTGGCTGAAGCTGCGCCATGTGGCGGAACTGCCCTTTATTTTTATGGCAAGAAACAGGAGGATACATAGATGAAAAATCTTGAGAAATTTTTATCTGTGCTGGGTGAGGAGGCAGACGGGCTGTTGCTGACCAGCCGCTTTAGCCGCCATTACGGTGCGGAGTTTGATATTGCAGAGGGTGTTGCAGTTGTTACCCAAAAAGGCTGTCGCTATTTTACAGACAGCCGTTATATTGAGTCTGCCCAGAATCATATCAAGGACTTTTCTGTTCTGGAAATGAACAGAGAGAATAACTACTATAAGCTGATCAACGAAGCTATTTCCGATTTTGGTATTACCAAGCTGGGCTTTGAAGAGGATTACCTGACTGTTGCCGAGTATAACGCCTACGCAGAAAAATTGCAGGCACAGCTTGTGCCTATGAATGAAAAGATCCACCAGTTCCGTGGGGTGAAGGAGCCTTGGGAGCTGGAGCGCATGCGTGCTGCCCAGGCAATGGCAGACAAGGCTTTTTCTGAGGTGCTGGGCAGAATTCAGGTCGGCATGACAGAAAAGCAACTGCAATCAGAGCTGATCTACTGCCTGTACAAAAACGGGGGAGAGGGCTTGTCCTTTGACCCGATTGTGGTATCCGGCCCCAACACCAGCCTGCCCCATGGCGTTGCAGGAGATCGGGTGATCTGTGAAGGCGATTTTATCACTATGGACTTTGGCGTGATCTACCAGGGCTACTGCTCGGATATGACCCGTACTGTGGCGGTAGGTTTTGCTACCGAGGAAATGAAAAAAGTTTATGACACAGTGCTGCAGGCACAGTTTGCAGGCATTGCAGCTACAAAAGCCGGTGTTACCGGCAAGGAAATTGATGCCGCCGCCCGTCAGGTCATTACCGATGCCGGCTACGGAAAATACTTCGGCCATGGCTACGGCCATAGCTTAGGCCTGGAGGTTCATGAATTGCCCAGCTGCAGTCCCGGCGGCTTGCGTACCATGGAAGTGAATATGATCAGTTCTGCCGAACCCGGCATCTACTTGCCCGGAAAATTCGGTGTGCGTATCGAGGATGTGGTCATTATACAGGAAAATGGTGTAGAAAATATTACAAACAGCCCTAAAAATCTAATAATTGTGTAAAATTTTTCATTTTCCCCTTGAAAAAGTAACCGCTATCGTATAGAATGTATCTGTTGAGTTATGTAAAAAATCAGCCCGAATTGAGGGCGCAATTAGGAGGATAATCAATTATGATTTCTGCAGGCGAATTTAGAAACGGTATCACCTTCGACATGGAAGGTAAGGTAATGCAGGTTGTGGAGTTCCAGCATGTTAAGCCCGGTAAGGGCGCTGCATTTGTTCGCGTAAAGATGAAGAATGTCATCACCGGCGGCGTAACCGAAACCAGCTTTAACCCCACGGCAAAGTTCCCCACCGCTTTTGTTGAGCGCAAGAAGATGGAGTACTCTTACAACGACGGTGAGCTGTACTACTTCATGAACCCCGAGACCTATGAGCTGGAGCCCATTGACGGTTCTGCACTGGACGACTCCTTCAAGTTCGTTAAGGAGAACGATACCTGCACCATCATGAGCTACAAGGGCAAGGTTTTCGGCGTGGAAGTTCCCAACTTTGTTGACCTGATCGTTACCGCTACTGAGCCTGGCTTTGCCGGCAACACCGCTACCAACACCCTGAAGCCCGCTACTTTGGAGACCGGTGCTGAGGTTAAGGTACCCCTGTTCATCAACGAAGGCGACAAGATTCAGATCGACACCCGTACCGGCGAGTATCTGGGTCGTTCCAAGGCATAAGGAGTAAATTATGACCATTTCTGAAAAGTCCGCATACTTGAAGGGTTTGATGGACGGTCTGAAGCTGGACACAGAAACAGCCGAAGGCAAGATGATTCACTCCATCGTTGACCTGCTGTGCGATGTAACAAAGAAGCTGACCGATGTGGAAGACACCACCATCGCAATCTCCGACGAACTGGACGAGATCGAGGAGGACCTGGACGCAATCGAGGATTTCATCATGGACGAAGACGACTATGATGACGACGATGAAGACGAGGATTACGAAGACGATTTCGACGACGAAGATTACGAAGAAGGCTTTGATTTCGGCGATGAGGATTCCATCATCTACGAAGTAAAGTGTGTTTGCGGTAATGTGATCGATTTTGACGAGGAGACCCTGGAAGAGGGCAGTATCGTTTGCGATCAGTGCGGCGAGACTCTGGAGTTCTCTTTGGAAGACGAAGAGGAAGACGAAGAATAATAGAAGGCACCTGTTTATGTGAACAGGTGCCTTTTCAGAGTGTCAAAAAAGCCGCCAACCGTCAAAATGCAGGTTAAGCAAAAGGTTTTTTGAACAGAGCCTTCCCCTTGGGGGGGGAAGGTGGCAAAAATCTTTGATTTTTGACGGATGAGGGGTAAAAAAGCTTGCTACGCAAGGCATTTTGACTTACTGCGCAACTGGCACTCTACCGTACCACCTGTACGCCGACGAGTGCCAGTTGCTTGTCTTGA
>JAZRNS010000016.1:0-9666 GCA_045648245.1 Faecousia sp.
GGACGCTCTGCTGCCCGTGCAGGTGCGCCGGGCACACTGCTCAGCAGGCGATCCCGAACCTGCGCTTCAATTTCTTGCGCTACATCAGGATTTGCCATCAGGAAGGTCTTAACACTGTCCTTACCCTGACCGATGCGCTCATCGCCCATGGAGAACCAGCTACCGCTCTTCTGAACGATATCCATCTGAACAGCCAAATCCACCAGTTCGCCCCACTTACTGATGCCTTCCCCGTACATAATATCAAAGTGTGCTTCACGGAAAGGAGGTGCGACTTTATTCTTTACGACCTTAACGCGGGTTCTGTTGCCGATCACATTGCCGCCTTCTTTAATGGCTTCTACTTTGCGCACATCCAAACGGACGGAGGAGTAGAACTTCAGGGCGTTACCGCCGGTGGTGGTTTCGGGGTTGCCGTACATCACACCGATCTTCATACGAAGCTGGTTGATAAAAATAACCACACAGTTTGTCTTTGCGATGGTACCTGCCAGCTTACGCAAAGCCTGAGACATCAGTCTTGCTTGCAAGCCCACAAAGGTATCGCCCATTTCGCCCTCGATCTCCTGTTTGGGGACCAGCGCGGCAACAGAGTCCACAACCACTGCATCCACAGCGCCGGAGCGAACCAGCGCATCGGTGATCTCCAATGCCTGCTCACCGGTATCCGGCTGGGAGACCAGCATATTATCGGTATCTACGCCCAGCGCAGCAGCATACACAGGGTCCAGAGCATGCTCTGCATCCACAAAAGCAACCTCGCCGCCCATTTTCTGAGCCTGTGCCAAAATGTGCAATGCCAGAGTTGTCTTACCAGAGGATTCCGGTCCGTAGATCTCAATAATACGGCCCTTGGGAACACCGCCAATACCCAGCGCTGCATCCAGTGCCAAAGAGCCTGTGGGGATTGCCTCCACATTCATTTCAGGCCGGTCGCCCAAGCGCATAACTGTACCCTTACCGAAATTCTTCTCGATTTGGGAAAGTGCAGTTTGCAGTGCTTTCTTCTTATCGGAGGCAGGTGTGGGTGCTTCGTATGTTGTCTTTTTCATAGCCATTTCAGTTACCTTCCTTCTGGGCAATTACAGCCCTTTCTATCTCGTTATAATCTCTGGAACGCTCCAGTACGGTATACCCATTATCTTCTAATATTTTGCAAACAACATCGCCCTGACCCATGCCAAACTCAAAGCACAGGAAGCCGCCGGGTTTCAATGCCTTTGCATACTTTTCGGCGATCGCCCGATAAAACACAAGCCCGTCATCACCGCCGTGCAGTGCCATATGGGGTTCAAAATCCTTCACACTTACCGGCAGTTCTTCCATTTCCTGACTGGTAATGTAAGGCGGATTGGACACGATCATATCAAACTGGCCCAAGAAAGCTGCAGGCTCTTGAAGAGCATTTGTCTGTATGCAGGAAACTCTGCCGGTAAGCTTTTGGGCAGTTACATTTTTCTTTGCAATTGCCAAAGCATCCTTGGAATAATCTGCCAATGTAACCTTGGCATCCTTCACCCGGTTTGCAATGGCGAGGCCTATACAGCCAGAGCCGGTACACAAATCCAGTATCCGGGGATTTTGCCCCAAAAACAATGCTTTTCCAATGGCAAGGTCTGTTACCGCACAGGTATCGTCCCGGGGGATCAGCACATTTTTGTCTACGAACAGGGTCATGCCGTAGAAATCCCATTGCCCTAACACATAGGCAAGGGGCTCACCGGCCAGAATTCGTTCTACCGCCTGTGTTAGAGCGGCACACACTTCGTCTCCTGCGTACATTTCCCGGTCAGCAAGAAATTGCTCCTGCGTCTTACCGGTAACATGACACAGTAGTTGCCTTGCAAGGAATGCAGCCGATTGCTCGTCCTCCTGGGCCAGTAACGATCTGCGTGCCTCCAGATACAGCTCTGATAGCTTCTTTACCACAGGTCTGTTCCCTCCTGCTCCGGCACGACCGCCTTCAAGGCGGCAATTCCCACTTCGATCATAGAATCGTCCGGTTCGTTGGTGGTAAAGTTTTGGAACCACATGCCGGGCCATGTGAGAATACGGGTCAGGGTATTGTCATGCCGGCCTGCCCAGCGGTTGATCTCATAGGCAACCGACACCACCACAGGCAGCATTGCCAGCTTACATACGATCATAATCAAATTGTAAGCCATTCGGGTGTTCTCCCGCATTGCTGCCAAGCCAGGGAACAGGGTCAGCAGCAAAGAAGATGCAATGGAGAAGATCAAAATGGACAGAATCATAACCACAAACAAGAAACTTGTGCCGCAGCGGGGGTGCAGGCGGGTTTGGGCGCGCACATTTTCCACCGTCAGGGGCAGACCCGCTTCATAGCAGCGAATGGCTTTGTGCTCAGCGCCGTGATAGGCAAATACGCGCTTCATATCCTTCATGCGGGACACCAAAAGCATATAGCACACAAAGATCACAATGCGGACAAGTCCCTCAATGAGGTTTTGCACCAGCATATTGTGAACGATGCCGGAAAACAGGCTGCCGATGATCATAGGCAGCAGGAAAAACAGTGCTATGGAAATACAAAGTCCCAATGCAACAGAAATGCCGATGATGAGGTTTTGGAAGCGCTTGTCCCCCAGCTTCTTCTCCAGCCACAGATCCAGCTTGGAGGGCTCGTCTTCTTCCGTTAATTCCTCAGGGGAAAGGTCTGCAGAGTGCATCAGCGCCTTTACGCCAACCACCTGAGAATCAAAGAAATTGACCACACCGCGGATCAGCGGCCATGTGGCAACAGAACCTTTTTTGCGGACCTTCCGCGGCTTGATCTGCACATCCAGTCCCTCTTTGCCCCGTACTACAATGGCATCCTTTTCCGGTCCGCGCATCATGATACCTTCAATCAGCGCCTGACCGCCTATGGATGTTTTAAACTGTTCTTCTTTTGCCATGGTTTGTCTCCTAAAATTATTGCTGTGCAGGTAACTGAACCGTTACCAGCGTACCGCCCTCGGGCGCATTTTCCAAGGTGAGGATGCCACCGTGCATGGAGACAATCTCATCACACACAGCCAATCCGATACCAGAACCGCGAACCTTGGAAGTGCCTTTGTAGAATTTCTTTTTTACCAGCGGCAGCTCATCCTCCGGAATGCCCGGGCCGTAGTCCCGGATCCGGACGGTTACAAAGTCATCGCTGTAGCGGATATCTGCCTCAATGGGCGTTCCACCGCCATGCTTTGCCGCATTGTCCAATATGTTCAGGAAAACCTGCCGCATACGCTTGGGGTCGCAGGATATTTCCGGAATGTCATCATCATTTTCCAAATATTCCAGCTTGATCCCGTCCTGAGCAAGGCGACTGCCGTACATAAAGACTGTATCTTCAAACTCACTGCGAATATCTGTTTGTTCAATATTCAGGGTCATTCTGCCATCCTGAATACGGGTAAAGTCCAACAATTCCAGCACCATTTCTGTCAGGCGCCTGCCTTCACGGAGAATAATGCCAACACCTCTGCGGGTAGGCTCGTCCAAGCCTTCGCTGTTAAGCAGCGTTTCACTCCAGCCGGTAATGGCAGTCAGGGGTGTGCGCAATTCATGAGACAGAGAGGAAATAAATTCTGTTTGCATTTTTTCGTTTTGGCTGATCTTTGCAGACATATCGTTGATCGCCTCTGCCAGCTCCCCAACTTCGTCGTCATATTCCGTTTGAATCTGGATGCCGTAGCTGCCATTGGTAATCATTTTCGCCTTTTCTACCACCTGTGTCAAGGGCACAAGAATAGAATGGATATAGTAGTTGCTACTAATTAGCACAACAATCAGCACCACCAGCAGTGCTGTAAGGGCAATACCTGCAATATATGCAATCTGCCGGTCCATAACAGCGGTAGAGGTTACATAGCGCAACACACCGATCACTTCGCCGTTGCTATAGATCATTGGGCTGGAAACTGCCATGATCCGCTCTTTCGTAAGAGGGTTTTTCCCCACAAAAGCACAAATACCGCGTGTACTGATGGCATCCTGAATGTCCCTAGTCGTAGGGGAACGGCCTGCCCAACTGCCGTAGGAGGAGGTAACGATGGTGCCGTCAGCACTGATAAACTGCAGTTCGATCATATCCTTATCTTCAAAGGTTTGGGCATAGGTAATGCAGGACTGATAGTATTCATTATAATTCTGATTTTGATAGTCGGCAAAAAACTCCGTAGTAGAGCGGGCGCGGTATCGCATATCCGATTCCATAGCTTCATAGTAATAGGCTGCAAATACTGTGGTTACGACCATGACGCACAGCAGACCGATCACACAAAACAAACCTACGGTATTCAATATCCACCGTCTGCGTAAGCCTTTGATCTTTCGCAACCGGGCACCTCCTTCCCTATCATCTTATCTGGCGTTTTTAAGCGCCCCACTTATAGCCATAGCCCCATACAGTGGTGATGTATGTGGGGTTGGCTGTGTCGTCTTCAATCTTAATGCGAAGACGGCGAATGTTCACATCCACGATCTTCAGTTCCCCTTCATAGTCCCGTCCCCAAACTGCGCAAAGGATATCCTCCCGGGACAGAGCCCGACCGGGGTTTTGCATAAACAGCTTCAAAATGGAATACTCCACCTGGGTCAGGCGAATACGCCCGCCGCTCTTTTCCAGGGTATGGTTTCGGGTGTTCATAACAAAGGGGCCTTGGGTCAGCAACTCCGAAGTCATAGAGTTATCTCCACCCAAGCGGCGATAAAGGGCATCGATACGGGCTGTCAGCTCTGCCGGAGAAAAGGGCTTTGTAACATAATCGTCGGCACCCGTCATCAGGCCGGTTACCTTGTCCATCTCCTGTGTGCGGGCTGTGAGCATAATAATGCCGATCTGCTTGCTGGTGGCACGGATACGGCGCCAAACCTCAAAGCCGTCGATATCCGGCAGCATAATATCCAAAATCGCAACGCCCACATCCGGATTCTCACGCAGCTTGTCCAGGGCTTCCTGTCCGGTACCGGCTTCGATGGCATCGTAGCCTGCCCGCTTCAGGTTGATTACCACAAAACTGCGGATATTTTCTTCGTCTTCTAAAATCAATACTTTTTTCATATTGCACCTCTTATGTTTCTCCGGTTTTCCAATCCTGCTGGATCAGGTGGAATGCCCGTACCAGGCTTTCCTGTGAAATGCCGTAATTCTCTGCCCCTGCCCCAAGGCTGGCGGCATAGATGAGCGATTCTGTCTTATACAGCACAAAGCGCCCGGTTTCCTGCATCTGTGCTTCCCGGCTCTGCCCGGACAGTACGGACACAGTTACCATTTCCTGCATAGTTTGCCGTGCCTCATCCCACAGACAAAACTGGTAAGTGTTACCCCGCTGGCGCACGGTAAGATCAGCCACGATGGCGCTATCTAGCTCCAAATACCAGCCGCCTACAAAGTTATGGTAGGTATAAAGCTTATCAATTTGGCTGCCGTCAGAGTGCATAGCATACCACAAAATCAGCTCCTGCCGGTCGCTTTCCGCTTCCTCGTCCACAGGAAGCATAGACATAAGGTAAGGCAGTTCTACCACGCCATCGTTGTCAATATCATCGGCGTAGACATAATAGTTACGCATGGTTTTCACACTGGTACCGGACTCATTGGAGAAGGTAACATTGGACAGGCGGTCGTCAATCAATGTGTAAATGTCTGTAATCAGAACGGTGTCCCCGGCTGTGCTTGCCACATACACCGCATTCCTTTGATCCTGAAGCTTACCAACCAAAATGCGCTTCAGGTTGTCTGTAGATTCGGACATACTCACCTCATTGGAGCGTGCCATAACACCGGACTTTACACTATACACTTCTGCAATGCCACGGTTCGTATCTGTCTGATCGGGACGCAGAAGGAACAATTCCGACAGGCTGTTTCCATCCAGATCCACAGTCAAAAATTTGGTGTAGTTCGCAATCATCATCTGATGCATTTCGTCCCCAGCGAAGGTGTAGACCGATACGCTGCGCAGAACCTGATCGCTCAGCTGACTGCCCACAACCAGCTCCACGCCTCCAACGCCATCCATTTGCACATACTCCACCTGATCGAAGGCTGAGCCGTTGCTTTCGATGGTGTGGATATGGACATAGGTATCCTCCACCTCATCAAAAATGAGGATTCGCAGAGGACGGTCCGTACTGCCCTTGGCAAAGAGCAGATACTCCTGATCCTGATCGCCATCCAAATCTGCCATGTGTACCGTTTGTCGGTTCTCTCCCGCTAAGGGCGCACAGTAATCCAGCCCCAGCATAGCGCTGTCAATAGCAGATTGCAGAACATTAAAGTCATCTGTCCGCTCAGGCAGACGGTACATCTGCCCCACCGTACGCATAGTACAGCCGCTAAGCAGCAGGGCTGCCGACAGCACTGTGAATATACTTTTTTTCATTTGCTTCATATCGACATCCCCTCATGTCAGTATAGCACAATCCTGTGCAAATAGATAGTTATTTCACCACCACATTGGCGCTACCCAGTAAATCCGTCAACTCTGCAAGCATTCTGCTGTCCAAGGCGCACTGGGCGCCCATGCGCTGCTTAGTGTCGGCAAAGTACACAACCACCTGGCTATTGCCGGGGAACATGCTCACAATGGCACGAACCTTACCAAACAACGGATCCTGATCGTTTGGCAGGCGCAGGTACAATGTTCCTGTCTGCACGGCAGGCTTCTCCTTAGGTGCTTCGTTTTGGGTAAAATCGGACAAGGGTCTTGCCCGGTTAATCAGGATCTGGGGTTCTTTGTCATCCCGCAAGGAAAGCTTTCCGGTAATTACCACCGGTTCATTCTCCTTCAGGTAGCCCCCAAACTGATTCAGTACACTGGAAAATGCCAGCATTTCAATAGCTGCGGTATCGTCCTCCACCGTTACATAAGCCATCACGGAATTATTCCGGGTGGTCTTCATTTTTACACTTTGGACAATGCCTGCAATGCTGACGATTTGATCGTCCTGATAGCCGTTTTCCTCTTCCATGAGCTTACCGATGGGAATGACATGGGTATTACGCAGGTATGCCCGGTAATCGTCCATGGGATGGCCGGACAGGTAGATACCGGTGGTTTCCTTTTCCAACAGCATCAGATCGGCCTTCTTCATTTCCGCCAGTTTAGGAATGGGAATGGCAGTTGCTTCGTCCTCCTGATCCACGGAGAACAGTCCCATCTGTCCTTCCAGATTCTTTTTCCGGGAGGCAGCAATGCTGTCCATCATGGTATCGTACACATTCAAAAGCTCACTGCGATGGTAGCCAAAGCAATCCATTGCACCGCACTTAATAAAGTTTTCTACAGCCCGCTTGTTCAGCTCACCTTCACCCATGCGCTGGATAAAGTCTTCCAGTGAGCGGAACGGACCTCCTTCTTCCCGCTTGGCGGCCATGTTGCGGATCAGGCCTCTGCCTACGTTCTTCACAGCGCCGAGGCCAAAACGAATGGCATCCCCCTCTACTGTAAAGTAGTCGTCAGAATGATTAACATCGGGTGGCAAAACCGGAATGCCCATTTCCTTACACTCGGCAATATAACCGGAGATTTTGGTGGCAGAGTCCAGCACAGAGGTCATCAGCGCCGCCATATACTCCTTGGGATAGTGGCATTTCAGGTATGCGGTCTGGTATGCCACGACGGCATAGCAAACGGCATGGGCCTTATTAAAGGCATAATTTGCAAAGGCGACGATCTCATCATAGATCGACTGGGCAACGGACTCCGGAACTCCCTTTGCCATAGCGCCGCTGATGCCTTGCTTTTCATCACCGTAGACGAACACCTTCCGTTCTTCCTCGATGACTTTCATTTTCTTCTTGGAGATGGCGCGGCGGATATTGTCCGCCTGACCCATGGTATAGCCGCCTAACTGGCGGAATATCTCAATAACCTGCTCCTGATAGACAATACAGCCGTAGGTAACCTTCAGGATCGGTTCCAGCATCGGTGTTTTGTAGGTAACCTTTTTATGATCCAGCTTGTTGGCAATGAAGGTAGGGATAGAGTCCATAGGGCCGGGGCGGTACAAAGCAACGATAGCCGTTATGTCCTCAATGCTGTCCGCCTTCATATTTACGCACACGCCGGTCATACCGGCAGACTCCAACTGGAACACACCCTGGGTCTTGCCCTCGGTGAGCATACGGAAGGTTTCAGGATCGTTATCTGCAATGGTGTCCATGGAGAAGCCGGGGTCATACTGCTGCACCCGCTTTTCCGTATCCCGGATAACCGTCAGGTTACGCAAGCCCAAAAAGTCCATTTTCAAAAGACCCAGTTCCTCAATGGTGGTCATGGTGTACTGGGTAACAATGGTATCCTCATTTCGAGACAAAGGCACATAGGAGCACACCGGCTCTGCGGTGATCACCACGCCTGCCGCGTGGGTGGAGGTGTTTCTTGGCATACCCTCCAGGCTCATGGCTGTATCAATCAGCTTCTTTACCCGCTCGTCTGCATCGTACAGCTCCTTAAGCTTAGGCGACACCTTCAATGCTTCCTGCAGGGTGATATGCAAAGGCATAGTAGGCACCAGCTTTGCAACGATGTCTGTTTCTGCATAGGAGAAATTTAAAGCCCGTCCCACATCCCGAATCGCGCCACGGGCAGCCATAGTGCCGAAGGTGGCAATCTGCGCCACATGGTCAGCACCGTACTTGTCCATGACATAGGCAATTACTTCGCCGCGGCGCTCCTGACAGAAGTCCGTATCAAAGTCGGGCATGCTCACACGCTCCGGATTCAGGAAGCGTTCGAAGATCAGTCCGTACTTCATAGGGTCTACTTCAGTAATGTGCATACAGTATGCGGCAATGGAGGCTGCACCGGAACCACGGCCCGGTCCCACCGGAATGCCAACCTCCTTGGCGTAGCGAATAAAGTCCCAAACAATGAGATAGTAATTCACATAGCCCATGCGGCTGATAACATCGATCTCATAATCCAGTCTTTCTAAATAGCTTTCCGGGGGATTTGTATACCGCTCCCGGAAACCGTCCATACAGACCTTACGGAAATATTCCTCATTGGTATAGCCTTCTGGCACAGGGAATGCGGGAAGATGGTATTCATTGAACACAAATTCCAAATTGCAGCGCTCTGCAATCTTCACTGTGTTCTCAAAGGCTTCCTCACAGTTGGGGAACAGCTGCCGCAGTTCCTCCTCGCTCTTGAGGTAAAATTCCTCTGTTTGGAATTTCATACGGTCGGGATCTTCCACCGTTTTGCCGGTTTGGATGCACAGCAACACATCCTGCATAGTTGCGTCCTCACGGCGCAGATAGTGGGCGTCATTGGTAACCACCAAAGGCAGAGCGGTCTCCCGGCTCAAACGCATAACGCCCTGATTCACAGCCCGCTGCTCCTCAATTCCGTGATCCTGCAGTTCCAGATAGAAATGATCCTCTCCAAAAATTTCGGACATGCGCAGGGCATACTGCTTTGCTGCTTCATAGTCCTCTTCCATCAGGTACTGGGCAACACCGCCGGCTAAGCAAGCAGAGGTTGCGATCAGACCCTCGTGGTACTTTTGTAACAGTTCAAGGTCCACCCGGGGCTTGCCGTAGAATCCGTGCATAAATGCTTCAGACACCAAAAGGCATAAATTTTCATAGCCCTTCCGGTCTTTACACAGCAGAACCAGGTGGTACGGATCGTTGTCGATTCCGTGGACGCG
>JAZRNS010000017.1:0-6944 GCA_045648245.1 Faecousia sp.
AGCCGGGCAGAGGAAGAAGGGAGACTGTCTATTATTATAGGAACCCGTTCCCATCCGGAGGTAGAAGGTATTGCGGGCTGGTGCAAGCATTGTGAGATTTTTGAAACCCCGGAAGAACTTTCAAATTGGGTAAAATATGATCCGATTCGGGCAAATTTGCCAATTTGCATGGTTTGCCAAACCACATCAACGGAAAGTTTGTGGGATTCGTGCGTTAAAAATGCAAAAAAACAGTTTACTAACGCAAAAATATTTGATACAATATGTAAAGCTACTGAATCTCGGCAACAGGAGGCTGCCCGGCTAAGCATGGAATGTGAGGCAATGGTCATTGTGGGAGACACCCTCTCTTCCAATACCAAGCGGCTGGCAATGATATGCCGGGAACACTGCGGTAAGGTGGCACTGGTGGATAACGCCAGTGAGTTGGACCCGGAATTTTTCCGCGGTGTACATGAGGTTGGAGTCACTGCCGGTGCATCTACCCCGGCGTGGATTATAAAGGAGGTCAACAAGACGATGAGCGAAATTACAAATGTCGAGGCTGTACAGGAGGAAAGCTTTGAGGCGCTTCTGGAGCAGTCCATCAAGACTTTAAATACAGGAGATAAGGTTACTGGCATCGTTACCGGTATCGGCGCTACCGAAGTCCAGATCGATCTGGGCACTAAGCACGCTGGATACATTCCCTATGACGAAGTGAGTGCAGACCCTGCAGCAAAGCCTGAAGATATCCTGAAGGTGGGCGACGAGATCGAAGTATTCGTTGTTCGTGTGAACGATCAGGAAGGCACCTGCCAGCTGTCCAAGAAGAAGCTGGATGGCATGAAGATCTGGGATGAGCTGGGCGCATGGTGCGAAGAAAAAGCAACTGTTGATGCAGTGGTCACCGAAGAGAACAAGGGCGGTCTGGTTGCCAATGTTAAGGGCATCCGCGTGTTCGTTCCCGCTTCTCAGTCCGGTGTTGCAAAGGGTGGCGACATGGCTGGCATGGTCGGTCAGGCTGTTCAGATGAAGATTACAGAAGTAAACCGCGCACGCCGTCGCGTGATCGGTTCTATCCGCGCTGTATCCTCCGAGAGCCGTAAGGCTGCTCAGGAGAAGATCTGGAGTGAGATCGAGGTTGGCGCAAAGTACCGCGGCACCGTTAAGTCCCTGACTTCCTACGGCGCATTTGTGGACATTGGCGGCGTGGACGGTATGGTGCACGTTTCCGAGCTGAGCTGGAACCGTATCAAGACACCTGCTGATGTTGTCAGCGTAGGCGACGAGATCGATGTTTATGTTATTTCTCTGGATCCCGAGAAGCGCAAGATCTCTCTGGGCTACAAGACCGCAGAGATGAACCCCTGGAATCAGTTCATGACAAACTATAACATCGGCGATGTTGTAGATGCAAAGATCGTAAAGCTGATGACCTTCGGTGCATTTGCTCAGATCATCCCCGGCGTTGACGGCCTGATCCACATTTCTCAGATTGCAAACAAGCGTATTGAGAAGCCTGAGGAAGTTCTGTCCGAGGGTCAGGAAGTTCAGGCTAAGATCACCGATGTTGATGCTGAGAACAAGCGCATTTCTCTGTCTATCCGCGTTCTGCTGGAGGAGGCTCCTGAAGAGGCAGAAGCTGAGGTTGAAGCACCTGTTGAGGAAGTTGCAGAGGCTGAATAATCCAATACATACCGGAGCCGTCAGGTTCCGGTATTTTTTGTAAATGGAAAAATAAACCTGTAGGGCGGGGGCTTGCTCCCGCCGCCAGAAAATGGAGGAATATCTATGGTAAAGCACATCGTAATTTACACCTTAAAAGAAGGCGTAAACAAGCAGTCCGCAGTGGAGCTGATCCGCTCTGTGCTGGAGCCGTTGGTGGGCGTGATCCCCGGCTTGCAGAAAATGGAGATCCGTACCTGCTATCAGGGCGGAATGGACTATGTATTGTATTCTGAGTTCGATTGCAAGGAGTCTCTTGCAAACTATGCCGAGCATCCTGCACATGTGGCAGCAAAGGCCCATTTTTGGGAAATGCTGGACAGCCGTGTTTGCGCAGACTATGAGGTGTAAAATATGAAAGCAGTTGTAACCGTTGTAGGTAAGGATCAGGTGGGTATCATTGCCGGTGTGTGCACCTACCTTGCCAAGTGGAACATCAATGTTTTGGATATCCGCCAGACCGTTATGCAGGGGTATTTCACCATGATGATGGTGGTGGATGTGTCTGCATGCCCCATGCCTTTGGCGGAGCTTGCCCAGCAGATGGAGGAAACCGGCAAGGAGATGAACCTTTCCATTCGCCTGCAAAGAGAAGATATCTTCGATGCCATGCACCGGGTATAAGGAGTGGCTATGCTAAGTATTAAAGATGTATTGTACACCCAGGATATGATCGACAAGCGCCATTTGGATATCCGTACCATTACCATGGGCATTTCTCTTTTGGATTGTGCCCATGAGAATGTGGATGTTTGTGCCCAAAAGATTTACGACAAGATTACCCGCAGAGCGGAGAATCTTGTGAAAGTGGGACAGGAGATAGAGTGGGAATTCGGCATCCCCATTGTGAATAAGCGCATTTCTGTAACCCCCATCGCCATTGTGGGAAATAGCTGCAATACCGATTCCTATGTGCCGCTGGCATTGGCTATGGATAAGGCGGCGAAGGAATGTGGCGTTAACTTTATTGGCGGTTTTTCTGCGTTGGTGCAGAAGGGCTGTACCAAAGGCGACTGGATCTTAATGGATTCCATTCCCGAAGCTTTGGCTTGTACTGAGCGTGTTTGCGCCAGCGTCAATGTTGGCTCTACCAAGGCAGGTATCAATATGGATGCAGTTGCCAAGATGGGTCAAATTATAAAAAAGACAGCCCAGATCACCGCAGATAACGACGGCTTGGGCTGTGCCAAATTGGTGGTGTTTGCCAACGCAGTGGAGGATAACCCCTTTATGGCAGGTGCGTTCCATGGCGTAGGCGAACCGGAATGTGTACTCAATGTGGGCGTTTCCGGACCGGGCGTGGTATATCACGCGTTGCAAAGCGTGAAAGGTCAGCCCTTTGATGTGGTGGCAGAAACCATTAAAAAGACCGCCTTCCGTATTACCCGTATGGGTCAGATCGTAGGCGTGGAGGCATCCAAGCGGCTGGATGTTCCTTTTGGAATCGTAGATTTGAGCTTAGCGCCTACCCCTGCAGTTGGAGATAGCGTAGCAAGAATTTTGGAAGAAATGGGCTTGGAAACCTGTGGAACCCACGGCACAACAGCCGCATTGGCGCTGCTGAACGATGCGGTGAAAAAAGGTGGCGTTATGGCAAGTAACCATGTGGGCGGCCTGTCCGGTGCCTTTATCCCGGTGTCTGAGGACGAGGGTATGATCGCAGCGGCGGAGGCCGGTGTGCTGCAACTGGATAAGCTGGAAGCCATGACCTGTGTCTGCTCTGTTGGCTTGGATATGGTCGCCGTTCCCGGTGATACTTCCGCAGCTACCATTTCTGCAATTATCGCAGACGAGGCAGCCATTGGCATGGTCAACAGCAAAACCACTGCGGTGCGCATTATCCCCGCACCGGGCAAGGTGGTGGGCGACCGTGTGGAAATGGGTGGCCTTTTGGGTAGCGCCCCGGTTATGCCGGTGCATAACCAGTCCAGCAAAAGCTTTATTGCCCGGGGCGGCAGAATCCCCGCACCCCTGCAAAGCCTGAAGAACTGATATCGTGGCTGTCTCATAAAATGAGACAGCCATGATTGCTTTTGCAGGATAAAGTTCTGTTTATCGGGGTGTAGGGGCGGTCTGCGACCGCCCGCGGGCGACCACAGGTCGCTCCTACGGGGTGTTGATGTGTTTGGGGAACACACCGCCAAACTGAAATTTAACAAAAGGCGGAGACATCTCAAAAGAGATATCTCCGCTTTGATTACAGCGTATCGATTACTGCCTTAATACGGGCAACGGTACGGTCATAGCCCAGAATCTGCATAACGGTATACAAATCCGGGGAGTTGGTTTTGCCGGTAACGGCCTGACGGATAAAGGTGGACACATCAGCTACAGTGCCGGGGAAGGCAGAGGGGTCTGCCTTGTAGGCCTTCATATCGGTAGTAAAGCCCATTTCTTCGGTGATGGCCTTGACCTTATCAAACCATACAGAAGAATCATCTGCAATGTCAAACTTCTCTAAGAATTTAACAAGGGCAGTTTTTACATTCTCCGCGGAGAACTTCTGGTCAAATACAGGCTTTTCCAAATATTCGTCATAGAAGAAGCCCATGTAAGGCTTTGCTTCCTGCCAGGTTGCCAGGTCCTTGCGGGGCTTTTTGCCGCCGCGACCGATAGCCAAAATAGAGGTGGCATACTGGGGATCTGCTGCCAGCTTTTCAGCAAAGTCCTTATCAAATTCTTCTGCCCATTGGGTCAGCAGAGTGTAGACCTTCTGCGCATCCATGCGGGCGATCTCGTTTTTGGAAACATCCGTCAGCTTGGCATAGTCAAACAGGTTACCGGCGGGATTCAGCTTTTTGGGGCTGAACTTAAAGTCGGTTGCCGGTGCAGTGGGGTTGGCTCTGCGCCAATCCTCGTAGTTGGAGTTCAAAAGGGTCATGATGTACTCATAAACCGCCTCCACAGGGAAACCCTCTGCTTTATAGAAGGTCAGCGCCAGCTCCGGGTCTTTCCGCTTGCTGAGCTTTCTCTTGGAAGTGCCGTCCATCTTCATCAAAGGTCCAATGTGGACATACTTAGGCAGCTTGAAGCCAAGGGCCTTGAAAAGCTGAATGTGGAAGGGTAGGGTGGGCAGCCACTCGTCGCCCCGCACCACATGGGTAGTGCGCATCAAATGATCGTCTACCGCATGGGCGAAGTGATAGGTAGGGATGCCGTCAGACTTCAAAAGCACATGATCCACATCATTTTCTGTAATGGTTAGCTTGCCCTTTACCAAATCGTCAAACTTGAACTGATTTTCAATAGAACCGGTACTGCGGAAACGCAGAACCCAGGGGTTGCCGGCAGAAAGCTGGGCCTGAATATCCTCCAGGGAGCGATCCCGCCACATGGCGTACTTGCCGTAGTAGCCGGTCGTTTCCTTGTTGGCTTCTTGCTGCTGGCGCATAGCAGACAGCTCTTCCTCGGTGCAGAAGCAAGGATAGGCCATGCCTTGCTCCACCAACTGCTTGGCATACACATGGTAGATATCTGCTCTCTGACGCTGGCGGTAAGGGCCGTAATTGCCGCTGTCGCCGTCAATGGTAGCGCCTTCGTCAAAGCAGATGCCGTAGTGCTTCAGGGTGTTGATCAGTACCTCCACAGCGCCGGGAACCTCCCGCTTTGCGTCGGTATCTTCCACACGCAAAAACAGTACGCCGCCGGACTGGTGGGCCATGCGCTCCGCGGTAAGACCCTGCACCAGATTACCCAAATGGACAAAGCCGGTGGGGGAGGGCGCCATGCGGGTAACCACCGCACCCTCAGGAAGCTGACGCTCAGGGTATTTTTCTTCCAATGTCTCGGGGGTATCGGTTACATTGGGAAAGAGTAATTTTGCAAGTGTAGTGTAATCCATAAAATCAATCCTTTGTAGGGGAATTTTACAACAGTATACCATATTTGGTGGGGGAAAGTCAATTTCTCGTTGCGTTTTTATGCGGTATATGTTAGAATACTGAATATTACAAAAGAAGAGGCGAAGAACATGGAAGAAGTAGTGGCAAAAAAGAGAATGTTATCGGGTATCAAGCCCTCCGGCGATCTGACCCTTGGCTCCTATTTGGGTGCGGTGAAAAACTGGGCAGAGCGGGCAGACCAGTATGACTGCTTTTATTTTATGGCAGACCTGCACGCAATCACCGTACGGCAGAATCCTGCAGATTTGCGCCGCCGTACTTTAGAGCAGCTGGCGCAGTATATCGCCTGCGGTTTAGACCCGGAGAAGAATACCCTGTTTATCCAAAGCCATGTTCACCAGCATGCAGAGCTGGGGTGGGTGCTGGATTGCTACTCTATGTTCGGTGAGCTGTCCCGTATGACCCAGTTTAAGGACAAGTCTGCAAAGAACGCAGACAATATCAATGCCGGCCTGTTTACTTATCCCAGCCTGATGGCAGGCGACATTTTGCTCTACCAGCCGGACTTAGTGCCTGTTGGCGAAGATCAGAAACAGCATGTGGAGCTGACCCATGTGATCGCCCGCCGTTTTAACGGCATTTACGGCGATGTGTTTAAGATCCCTGAGCCTTTTGTACCCAAGGTAGGTGCCCGGATCATGAGCCTGACCAATCCCACAGCCAAAATGTCCAAGTCTGAAAATGAGGACACCGGCCGCGTCCTTTTGATGGATGCCCCGGAGGTGATCATGAAGCAGTTTAAGCGGGCAATCACCGACTCCGACACAGAGAACTGTATCCGCTACGACAAGGAGAATAAGCCGGGTGTTGCCAACCTGATGACCATTTATTCCGCCGTTACCGGAAAGACCTATGAGGAAATCGAAAACGAGTTCATCGGCAAGGGCTACGGTGCATTTAAGCCTGTGGTCGGTGAGGCAGTTGTAGAACACCTACGCCCCATCCGTGAGGAATCCCTGCGGCTGATGAAGGACAAGGCGTATTTGGAATCTGTCTACCGCGATGGTGCCCAAAAGGCAAGCTATGTTGCTGAAAAGACCCTCCGTAAGGTCTATAAAAAAGTCGGCTTTGTGGCAAAATAATGCAATCGTCCTATACAAAAAATGGAGCAGATAAACTGCTCCATTTTTTGTATAGGTTATAATTTTATTCCGCATTCCTTATCTTTTAGCAAAATAAACATATTTTTAAACGAATTTTGTTAAATATCATGCGTTGACAATGTGTTTATAACATCTTATAATAAATATAGCAGGATACTTATGAAAGAGGGTGATTTACAATGGTACAGTTTTAATATCCCATGCTGTAAGCTTACCGCATCGGAAATGTGTA
>JAZRNS010000018.1:0-3150 GCA_045648245.1 Faecousia sp.
TTGCGTAGCAAGCTTTTTTACCCCTCATCCGTCAAAAATCAAAGATTTTTGCCACCTTCCCCCCAAGGGGAAGGCTCTGTTCAAAAAACCTTTTGCTTAACCTGCATTTTGACGGTTGGCGGCTTTTTTGACACTCTGAAAGGAGGTGTCGCAAGACACCTCCTTATTTACTTATTTACTTTTTAACTGTTTCAGTGAATAACGGCAGTATCTTCTTCCGGTATATCCGGACAAAGAACAATAGGGATACGGTCATGCTTGCCACCTCTGCAATGGGGAAGGACCACCACACTGCATGGACATTTCCTGTCAGGCTCAACAGATATGCCGCCGGAAGCAGTACCACAAGCTGGCGGCACAAAGAGATGATGGTAGAATAAATACCGTTACCCAATGCCTGAAAGCTGGCGCTTAAAGCAATGCCGACGGCTGCCATGGGAAAATGCCAGCTAACGATCTGCAGGGCGCTGATGCCGATCTCCACAAAATCACCGGACTGTCCGGAGTTGCTGAAAATACCCATCAGCACATGGGGGACTGTTTGGAAGATCAGCACGCCCAACAGCATAACAGTCATTGCTGTCATTACAGCATATTTCAGGGTTTTGGTGATCCTTTTGGGCGCACGGGCGCCATAGTTAAAGGCAATAATAGAAATGGATGCATTATTCAAGCCGAACAGCGGCATCAGGAAAAAGCTCTGAAGCTTAAAATATACGCCAAACACACCGGAGGCAGTTTCGCCAATGGCGGGGAAGCCCAAAAAGATCTGATTCATGCCGAAGTTCATTACAGAACCCACCGCCATCATAATCATGGAGGGAATACCCACAGTCAGGATCTTCTTGACCACAGACCACTGGGGAATCAAATATTTGAGCCCAAAGGCCACATCCTGATTGTACTTCAGGTTAAAGATCACAGCCAAAATTGCCGCCACCCACTGACCGATCACCGTTGCCACAGCCGCACCGGCAACGCCCATAGAAGGAATGCCCAAAGGCTCATAGCCGTAAATAAACAGCGGGTCGAGAATAATATTCAGCACAGCGCCTGTGCCCTGGGTGAACAGGGTGTACACCGTACGGCCGGAGGCCTGCAACATCCGCTCGCCCAAGATCTCCACGAAGACGCCTAAGGTAAAAATGCAGCAAATAGAGGTATACGCCGTACCGCCAGCAGCAGTCTCCGGGCTGATGGATTGCATGCCATAGTATGCGCCTGCGCCAAAAAAGCCAAACAGCATAAAGAAAGCCACCAAAATGACCATGAGGAAAATGCCATTTCCTGCCGCCTTGTTCGCCCGCTCTTTATTGCCCTGACCCAGGGATTTACTCAACAGGCTGTTCATACCTACCGCAACGCCGGTGGCACAGCCGATCTGCAAATGCTGAATGGGGAATGCCAAAGACAGTGCTGTAACCGCGTTTTCAGAATAGCCTGCCACATAAACACTGTCTACCACATTATACAGTGCCTGCACCAGCATGGATATCACCAGGGGCAATGCCATGGAAAGCAGAAGCTTGCCCACAGGCATGGCACCCATTTTGTTTTCTTTTAAAGTGTTGGTCGCCATTTTTCTCTCTCCTTTGATCTAACCGCTTTATTATAACGAACGTTCCCAAAAAAATCAACACAAAACCCTGTTAAGCAAAACTTAACAGGGTTTTGTGTTATCTTTTCTTATCTTACACAGCGAATCGCTACGCCTGTGCCGCCATTTAACAGGCTGCCTGCAGAAACAGCGTTGATCTGCATCATGCCTGTATCAATTGCGATCATACGGCGGGCGCACAAATAGTTGCCGGAGAACCAAACACCGTCCAAATCTGCATAGCCGATACCGGCATTGCCGGCGTGGATCATCTTTCCCTCTCCTGCGTAAAGACCCACATGGGTTACATTGCCGGCAGAGGTGCCGAAGAAGATCAAATCCCCTACCTGCAAACCGTCCTTGGACACGATGATGCTTTGGCGCATCTGTGCGCCGCATACCCGTTCAAGAGCTATGCCGCTTTGTGCAAAGCAATAGCGGGTAAAACCGGAGCAGTCGAAGCCATTGGGGCCTGTGCCTCCATAAACATAGGGCTTGTCAAGCTTTGTCTTTGCGGTTTCCAAAATTGCTGAGCGAAACAGCAACGCATCGCCTACACTCCAGGATTCGTTTTGTGCTGTGTGGGGAGAATTGGGATCGCAGTGGATCACATAATTACCATCTACCAGCTTCACCTGAGATTGGGGTATGTAGCCGGACATATCGTAGCAGTCGATCTTATAATAATCGCCCCGTTTGCCTAAAACCTGCACCTGGGTGCCGTCTTCCATTCTGCCGATGGTACCCTGCCGGGTGGAGGCATTGCGATAGATAATGCTGGTATATATGGTTTCCTGTTCCTTTGCAGGCTCTTGCTCTACTGCCGCCACCGGTACGGTGCCGATCACACACGCCAGGCTCAGCACAAGACAAAGCACACGCAATCCCCAAAGTCGGGTTTTTGTCATGGGAAACGTCCTTTCATTGTTACATTTTGGTTCTAAAAGTTACAAACCAGTAACAAATTATAACGCAGAATCTCCCCCATGTCAACCCTTAATTTTTCCATAATTTTATCACTTTTCCCTAACCGGAATCAAAATCGCCGGTTATTTTACATCCCCGTGGAGGATTCTACCTCATTTTTACGCCTATTTTCACAACCTTCGATTCATTATGTAAACAAGCCCACCCGCCACAAGTTGTTACTTCTGCCGGGTGGGCTTGTTTCAGCTTTCCATTTGCTTGCCCAAAAAACCTGCCACAGTCTGTGCCAGTTTCTGATCTGCCTCTGCCAAGGGAGTGTCGTCCTCCCCCATCAAAAGCATAACACAGCCCATCAGATCACCCTGACTGAGAATGGGCGCCGCCACACCAAGGTGATACTTGTCAGACTGCTCGGTAGCCTTCAGCAGCGTGTCGCCGGGCATATAACGATAGTTTTTCCGCTGCTCCATCAGCCGGTCCAGCTCCTGTGAATTTGGCTTGTCGATCAGCTCCCGCTTCGGTGCGCCGGACAAAGCAATGATACTGTCCCGGTCGGAAACTGCCGCAATGCGGCCGGTGTTGGAGCCAATGGACTCGCATAGCTGGCTGGCGAAATCCTGCAGATC
>JAZRNS010000019.1:0-11073 GCA_045648245.1 Faecousia sp.
AATTTTGCAACAGACCCTTTCTTCTTATGAAAATAATCCTTCGATGGTGGATGTAGGGGCGCACATTGTGCGCCCGCGGGCGATCAATGATCGCCCCTACAAGTGTGATCGATCATTTTTTGTGTTTTGCAACAGACCCATGTTTGCTTATACAGCACGATTATATTTTTTGTCGAATTCCTCATCAGACATCCGCAAAAGAAGAATGCCTTCGATGATGCCCAGAATTGCAGAAACGTAAATCTGGCACATGAGCAGATAAACGATGCCCCAAACATACTTCTTTAGATAAAATTTGTGAGCGCCGAAGCTGCCCAAAAGAATGGCAAGCACAGCGGCGGTAATCCGGCGCTTCTTTTTCTGCACCTTGCCCGGGGCGGCGGTTTCGGAGTTTGGAGCATTGAGAATGGAGTTGTAGACGCTATCCACAACCGCAGGCTCTGTATAAACAGGGGCTTCAGCCTGTACTTCAGGCTTCGGTGCCGGTTTTACCGTGCGGCAGGAGTCGAAGAACTGCTCCACGCAGATGGAATTATGGAAAGCGGATACAGAGTTAAAGCGGTTTTTATACAGCGCCTGATAGGTGCCCAACTGCATTTCCATACCGGGGGACAGATTTACATCCTCCAAAAATACAGACAAAATCGCTTTTTTGCGGGAGATGGCAAAGTTCAGCTCCCGTTTGCAGTTTTGGGACTCCAAATAAGCCTTGCTCACAAACAGCACAAACTTATCGCAATTTACAACCTTTTCTGCAATAAATTCCGGCCATTCGCTGCCGGCCTGAATACCCTCGTCATACCACAAATTGATATTGCTCCGCCGCATTTCCTGCAAACAGGGAAAAACCTTGTCGCTGTCCAAATGGGCATAGCTGATAAATACATAGGGCTTATTTTCCATGTAGCCATTCTCCGTTTCCTGATAATGACAGTATTATACACGAAAATTTATCAAAAGACAAGACAATATCTAGAGAAGCCGAAAAGTCAGAAGAATACCGCAGAACAAATCGCTTTTGTGATAAATGTAGCAGTATGCCTAATTTTCCTTGTGTCAATTCATAAAAAAACTTACCGGAAATCAAAAGAATAAATCAAATTCACCAAAAAAGCAAAAATAGGATGGGAAATCCTTTTTCGGGGTTGCTTTCCCAGCTGTTTTGCGGTAGAATTAACCTGTATTATTATATTGTTATGCTATGCCTTGATGTCGTAGTTTGACGATGAAATATAAAACTTTAGTTGCGTAAAAGAGGAAAGGAGAAACATTATGAAATTTGGGTTAAGTAATGTTTGTAAACGCACACTTGCGCTGCTTCTTACGCTGATGATGGTGGTCGGCATGCTGCCGGTCAACGCATTGGCTTTGGGCGCAAATGATCCAGGCTGGACACTAACCGAGGAAGGAGAGGTCTGGTATCTGGATATTCTGAACGGAGAAATCACAGAGGGCGAGCTGTACGATGCGTTGTATAGCCAGCTTGCTGTGTTCGGCGAGCCGAATCCGGAAATTGAAGACGAAGATTCTGCGTCGTACACGGTGGATTTGGGCAAGTTCTTGAACGGCGTCGCAGATCGTATGGGAATTTCTCGATCCGGTACGGACCATGCCCGCACAGAGGGCGGTTACCGTATTGGTGGTGAGTCCGGATTTACGGTGCAGGGTGATGATACTGATGCCGTAGTCCTGGATATTCTGGCTAACGGCGCTACCTATACAGTAGAGCATGCAACGACTACGGAGATAACAAAGGATTACGGATTTACTTTGTCTGGTACGTACTACGGTACAACCTATGAAATCAATGAATATGGTTGGGTAGCAACGACCAGCTTTACCGTTCGCCACTACTACACACCCTCTGTAACGGTTACCGGTGCCAGTGTAACTGCCGAAAATGTGCCTGAGAAGGTATATAAGGGCGAGGACTTGGTATTCACCATCCCTGCCATGGCAGATAACACCAAGAACTGGACAGCCACCGTTACCGGTTTGGCTCAGCCTGTAGCGCTCAATACAGACAGCGCTACCACCGTTACCGTTCCCGGCGAAAAGATCACTTCTGCCGCCGCAGCCCAGGTGAATGTGGAAATTACCAGCGAAGTGATTCCGGTTTACAATGTAACACTGGATGTGGAAGATCCCCATGGCGTGGGCTCTGCACAGCTGGTGGGCGAAGCTACCGGCTTGCGTCAGGGCGGCACAGTAGAGCTGCAGATCTCCTGCCAGGAGGATGCTGCCAATGCCGACTACGGCTATGAAGTGCAGGTCGAGGGCGCTGCTTCTTATGCAAACGGTGTGATCACCGTTGGTACCTCCCATGTGAGCGTCAAGGTGATCTTCAGCGCCAAGGTTCTGGGTGAGAATCAAACCGTGGGTGAAGTGGATTATAACGAATTCATGACCATGGATCAGGTTAAGGAGAACATCTTTAAAGCTTTGGTGGATAAGGATGCCTCCATTCCCGATACAGTGGCTTGGAACGATCTGACCTATGCCTACTATCCTTGGGTAGACGTGAAAATAGCTGGCTATACCTATGAATCAAAGTACATAGACGAGACCTTTGCTCTGGATGCAGCAAAGCCTGATGATGAGGACGGTACAAGAACGCATGATTACTATGCATTCTCTGAGCGGGATATTCAGAAGGTGATCGTAACCCTGCCCGGTGATCCGGCTTTGTATATTGTAGAAGAGATCACACTGGCAGATAAGCGGGAAGAAGCACAGATCGCCTTGGGCGAAACGGCTTACACCGTGAACACCTATGAAGACCTGAAGACTGCGGTGAAAAATAACATTACCGTTACAGACAATGCTGGTCAAGTGCTGGATGCAGCGAAGTATACCGTTTCTTTTACAGAAGAAAAACAGCCCTTCTCCGGCACATACGATGTAACCGTAACGGTTGCATCTGACGGTGTGAGCTGGAAGGCAGCTGAGAAAACCTTCACAGTAAATGCACAGGCTAAGAAATATCCTGTGCAGTGGGATACAGACGGAGACGGCACAGTAGACACCACCACCCAAGTGGCCTACGGCACGATTCCTGAAGCACCCGCACCTGTAGAAAAGGAAGGCTATACATTCGCCTACTGGACACCTGCTCTGGTAGCGGTAGACGGCAGCGAAGTGATCTATACCGCTACTTATTCTGAGGATACCTATTACACCGTAACCTTTAAGGTTGACGGTACAGTATATAATGTTCAGTCCATCAATGCAACCGACGGGCAGAAGGTTGCAGCGGTTGCAGACCCGGATAAGGATTATGCCGTGTTTGCCGGCTGGACCAATGCCAATGTGATCGGCCAAACACCCACCCAGGATGTGGTACTGGAAGCACAATGGCATACTGATACCAATAACAACAATGTAAAAGACAGCGACGAGACGATTACTGTTACTGTTGGCAATGGCGGCAGCCTGACCATGGACGGTGTGGCGGTTACCTCTGGCAGCTATGTGTATGACAGCACGGCTGCGACCCATACATTGGCAGCCACCCCTGCAGATGTAGACGGCAGCGACGGCAGCGCAAATTATGTGCAGAGCCTGCTTGTAAACGGCACTGCTGTTGGCACTTACGCACAGTATGTGCTTTCCGGTGAAACAGCGCTGACAAACGGCGCAACGGTAAGCGTATCCTTCGGCACGGTAAAGGTTACCGCAAAGAACAACACCGTGCAGGTCAATGGCTATAAGGGTGAGTATAGTGTGGACTATTCCGGTATTCGGGATGGCTACAAAGCAGTTTTGACAACCGCGAACTTCCTGGATAGTGCAAACACTTCTGTTTCTGACGGCGCTTTTGCAGTGGAAATGGAAACCCGATACAGCGGTTGGGTGAATGTGAATGATTTAAATACAACAACCCATGCCGGCTATCTGGACATTAATGCAAACAAAACAGTTCGAATCCTTTGGACACCTGCGGATGCTGACAAGTATCCTGCAGTAACCAGCGCCAATGCGTCGGCAACGGTGAACGATGCACGAATTGCGCCGGAAATTGCGCTGAATAAGACTTCCTATGCAGTAGATGACCTGAACGACTTTGTTTCTCAGGTCAAGCAGAACCTGACGATTACCAGCAACAATGCCAACATCACAGAAAATTGTAAAGTGGATGTTACCGTAACGCCCTTCCCCGGTGCAGGCAAGGTTGCTATCAAGGTTACCAATCAGGGCGCTACCTGGGTGGCAAGTACTGAGGCAGCGGAATTTGATGTAACCGTTACGATCAATACTTACACAGTTACCTGGGATGCAGCGAACGGAACAACACCTGCAACCCAGCAGGTTGCCTACGGCACTGTGCCGACTGCACCTGCCGATCCCACCAAGGCACCCACAGCCCAGTATACCTACATTTTTACCGGCTGGACGCCTGAACTTTCTGCTGTTACCGGCGCAGTTACCTATACTGCACAGTATAACGCGATTGTGAATAAGTATCAGGTTACATGGCGCAACTACGACGGAACCCTGCTGGGCGAGGACACCGTAGAATACGGCACAGTTCCTGTGTATGGCTACAGCACACCGTTAAAGGAAGATGCTTCCTTTAACGGCTGGGATTCTGAACTTACTGCCGTTACCGGTGATGTAACTTATACTGCGGTCTTTACCGACGATACAGTTTATACTGTAACCTTTAAAAACGGCGATACCGTTGTTTATACCGATCTTGTGAATGTTACCGATGGCGAAGTAACCGCTGCTTACACATTGGCGGACGAGAGCTACAAGATCTTTGATGCATGGTATTATAACGGCGCACCCTTCACCTTCGGCGGCACTTTGACCGGCAATATCGTGCTGGAAGCAAAGTGGCATACGGATGTGAACGACAACAACAAGCTGGATGCTGAGGAGACGATCCATTTCAGCACCCAGGTTACCGGCAACGGTACCATCACCGTTTCCGGCGGCATTGAAACAGAAGATGGCTATGTTTACGATTCCACCCAGGGCAGCACCCTGAATGCAACCGTTATCATTGCCGATACAGACGGCTCCGACGGCACCGTGGGCTACATCAGTGCAGTTGCAGATTGCATGATCCCCACCGCACAGGAAGGTGTGTATATCTTCACCGTCCAAAATGGCGGCGTGTATGCACTCACCGCTACGGTTAGCGAGCACACCCTGACTCTGGTAGAAAATCCTGTGGCTTCTGTGAATCTCCACAGCTCGCAGTTGGAGAATTTGGCAAACGGTGCGGCCATGAAGAAGGTGGTTTTGGATGCAGTGCTGGGTACTACCGAATATGATCCTGCCGATTACATCGTAGAAAAGGATGTGAGCGGAAGATTCATTGATCTGGAGGTTACCGCACAGTCTGATGCTATGGCATACGGCCTGCTGATCGCCGCATTGATCAACGACAAAAACGACGGCAACTTCAGCGATACCTTCCGGATCACCCTGAAGGAATCTGCGGGCAAGGGCGCTGTGTCCCGGACCTGCTTCGTAACCGTTGCGGATTCCCGTAGCGACGCACAGATTACCCACAACGGAAACGCCTATAACGCATCTGCCCTCAACGATGCACTTCTGGCGCAGATTAAGGCAGATATTACTGTAAGCGAAGGCTGCAGCTTCACCATCGCTTGGGCTGAAAATGTACCGGCTACCTTGGTAGAGGGTCAGCAGTACCAGATCGATGTGGTCGCAACCGCTGTGGAAACGGCGGATTATCTGGGCGTTACAAAGACCATCACCGTTACGGTGAATGTACCCATCGTTACCGGTGGAATTGCCATTGCACCGGAAGCACAGATGCAGTACAACACCAGCATGACCGATGCCAATAAGGTAGAAATGGTGATGACTGCTGTACAGCCGCTGTTCACCCCTGCCCAACTGGCAAACGAACAGTCGGTTGTGTGGTACCGCGCCTGCGCTGCCCGCAGGGTGCCGCTGGAGATCAACTTTGCGGCAATGGATCTGGGCATCTACGGCAACTTCCTGCCGGAGAAGACTACCATTGAAATTCCGGTAGCAGAGCTGTGGTGGAACATTGGCATTGATTTCCCCAAGGTTGCAGCACCTTCTGCAGACCGTATCGAGGAGATCCTCATTAATGATCTGATCCCCAACTACGGTGTGGATTACGCAATGGGTCGTCTGACCAATGAGCAGATGATGCAGATTTTGGCAGACACCCTGCTGAAGTATCCCGATGTGGATGCTTACTACAAATACCTGGGCGCTCATGCCTTCGGTGAAAACGATCAGCTTGACGCAGACGGCAATGTGCTGGAAACTGTAAAGCTGACCCAGGAAGATACCGGCTTTGGCTCCTTGGAGAGTAATGAGAGCGTACTGACCCTGAAGGATCTGCGCACTGCTACCACCGTGAAGCTGAACACCGGCGTGGTGGTTACCTACAATGCCTTCACCGCCGAAGCGCTGGAAGCTGCTTTGGTGGAGGGCGTGTACGATGCAGAGGGCAACCGCCTTGGCGGTGCTGAGCTGACAGACTTCACAGTCGATGTTTTGAGACTGCCCGCTTCCGATAGTACGGAAATCACCATCAAGTATGCCGGCGACAGCACCTACAGAGGCAGCTCTGCTACTGTAGCCATTGCAATCAACAAGGGCGTTGTGGATGTAGCGGTGGATAACCGCCTGATCAAGTGGCAGCCCAATCTGCAGTATGCAATGCCTGTGTCTACCAACCCCGCTGGCGTAGATACCATTAACTTTATCATTGGTTTGGATATTTCCAATGTAAATGTGGAAGATAAACAGATCAAGGGTATTATGGGTAAAGTTCAGCTTCTGCTGCCGGAAGAACTGCAGCAACTGCTGGAAAGTCTGGATAGCACTCTGGGCAATATGCTGGGAATGGATATCAGCTTTGCCGACGGCAGCTCCATGAAGCTGTCTGACCTGCAGAGCAGTCTGGGCGCACTGGGTGAAATCCTGCAAAACACACAGTATGCAGAATATACCGGCGTTCTGACCAATATGCTCAGCAGTCTGCCTACCCAAACTGCTGATATTATGATCACCGTAGGCGGAAGCCTTCCCACCGATGTGGGTGTCTATTTGGTAGGCGCTGTCAGCGCAGACAGCAACTACGAAACAGACTTTGGCGTTGGCGTTGTTGCCATTACACCGGACGGCATCAAGGCAGAACTGGACTGGAAGCAGGAAGACGAAAACGGCATTATCACCCGCAGCTTGCTGACCAGCGGCGCTTTTGACATGAGTGCTGTGGCTGTCAGTGTTGCAGAGGGTGGCAATCTGGAGGATGCCACCGCACAGGCAGTGGAGCTGTTCCTGGGCGTGGACATCAACGGCGAAATCATTCTGGAAACGGACCAGACCGCACTGAATGTTGGCGCTTATGTTGAGGTTGCTGCAATCGTCAACTGGGGCAATCAGATGTATTATTCTGACCCCATTGCCCGGGCATTCGTTGTGGTGGCAGAGACACTGAATGTGGAATTTGTAGACGAGAACGGTCAGGTCAATAACGACCGCCTCTACGAATTTGATAACCTGCCTAAGGACGGCATGGAAAAGCTGCAGGTAACCTACAAGTACGACGATCGCAACGGTCAGTACAAGGCGGGCGATGCAGTTACCGACTATGCAGTTAAGTATATTTACGCAGGTGTGCAGACCAACGGCGTGCCCTATGCCGGCACTACCGCTCCTGTACACGCAGGCGCATACACCGTAACCGCGGTGGTTACCGTTCGGGATGCAAACGGTGAGATCAGCCATGCCGATGTGGCCATCGGCGCTTTGGTGATCGAGCCTACCACCAGCGATGTGGTTGTAGAAAACGAAGCCATCCGCTTTGACGGAGAGGCACACAAGGTTTCCGACCTGGTAAGCGCTTCTTCCAAGGTGGAGGGTCTGACCCCCGACACCACCATCATTTCTGCCGGCTTGTCCGCAAACCTGGATAACATCACCGGTCTGGACGCCATCAACGGCAATGTGAATGTGGACCTGCCTGCATGGCTGGACGATGTGATGCAAAAGTACAATCTGCTGGAGGCTGGTTATGCCGACGGCATTCGGGTATCCACTTTCGTATCTTACATCGATACCATCGAGGAAGCCCTGGCGCAGTACGATGTGCAGATCGATGCCTTCCGCGCTGTAGCAGATGTGATCAAGCAGTTGCCGGAAAGTGTAAACCTCACATTCCATGAGGCAGCCTACAGTGAAGTAGGCGTGTATCTGGTGATCGCAGTGGTTACCGACTCCGACCATTATCCTTCTGCAGAAGCCGGTGTTATGGTGATCTATCCCAATGCCACCGAGCTGGAGCTGCAGTTCGAGGAAGATTGGAACGGCAACAACATCTTCACCTGGACAGCCCTGAAGAATATGAACCTGAACGCAAACCCCTACGGTGCTGACGGTCAGGTAGCAGAAGATGCTATTTCTCTGGTTCACAACCTGTTTGTGGGCTTCAACGATAACGGCGAAGTTGTGCTTAAGCGCGTATCCGGCGACAATGACGCAAAGCATGTGTTGGACAACGGCATTTATACACAGGTAGCGTTCCTGCTGGATCTGGGCAATAACCTGTACTATGCAGAGCCAATCGCCCGGGCGTTTGTGATTGTTCCCACACCTGCAGAGGTCATCTTTGTGGATGACAGCGGCAACGAAAACAACGACCGCATCTTCCCCTTTAACAATCAGGCGCACACCATGCCCGTTCAGATCACAGTCAACGGTCAGGTGGTTGAACAGCCCGGCGATGCACTGTCTGTCCGTTATGTTGGCGTGCAGACCAACGGCGTTGTTTACGACAGCACCGTGGCACCTGTTCATGCCGGTGCTTACACCGTTACCGCTACCTACACTGTCCGCGATGCGCAGGATCGTCTGGTTACGGTTGGCGTGGCTGTAGGCGCAATGGTAATTGAGCCTTCTAAGTCTGAGACAGTGGTGGATAATGGCCTGCACATCTACAACGGCGAACCTTTTGATGTGAGAAGCCTGGTTCACACAAGCTCTGTAAACACAAACCTGACACCCGATGCAACCGTCATTACCGCTGCAATCGATACCGACGGCAGCTTTAGTGAAGTTGGCTTTGCGGCAATTCAGGGCAGCATCAATGTGGCATTCCCCGCATGGCTGGATACCATTTTGGCTGAGAACTTTGCAGACCTGTATGATAGCGGTATTACCGTAGAGCAGTTCCTTGCCAAGATCAATTCCTATATGGCACAACTGGAGGATAAGGGCGTTTCTACCGAAATCCTGACACAGCTTTGCAACCTGCTGGAGAACCTGCCCGGCGACCTGACGCTGACCTTCCAAAATCAGGAATTGGCAAACCCCTATAAGGTTGGCGCGTATTTGGTAACCGCAATCGTTACCGATTCTGACCACTATCCCTCTGTGGACATCGGCCTGCTGGTGATCGCTCCTCAGCTGGTAGAGGTAGAGTTGGCATACACCGACGGCGATACCAACAGCATTTATACCGTAGATTCCCTGAAGATCTATGACCTGACTGCAGATGCATTCCTGAATGGCGAGTACAGTCAGGATGCTACCAACCATGTGGACAATGTATTCATTGGCGTGGATGGAAACGGTAAGCTGGTTACTACCAACGATTACACCGCCCTGAAGCCCGGTGCATATATCGAATTGTCCTACCTGACCGATGTAGACAGCATGCTCTATGTGGCAAAGCCCATCAGCCGTGAGCTGCTGGTGGTGGAAAATCTGTACGAGGTGCAGATCCACGACGAAAACGGCAACGAGAACCCCTACCGTCAGTTCACCTATGACGGCGTAGCAAAGGGATGCGGCTCCATCGTGATCTATGACCAGTTCGGTCAGCAGGTGGCAGTTGGCGCTGAGGATACCTTGCAGGTCGTATATATCGGCATTGACGCAAAGGGCAAATCCTACACAAGCACCGAAGCACCTGTAAATGCCGGCGCTTACGGTGTGATCGCCCTGTTCGTAGACTATGACGAAAATGGCACGCAGATCGGTATCGGCTCCGTCAACGGCGCTCTGCTGATCAAGAAAGCAGAAATGGAATTCGACCTGCTGGATACCCAGGTGGTTTATGACGCACTGGGTCATACAGTGGATACGGTCAATCCTGCAAATGCCGACAAGCTGCTGCTGGTTGCAGATGCCCAGGCAAATGTATTGAACATTGTGCTGGACGACGATCTGCAGAATGTAAAGGATCTGCTGGAAAATTATCTGGGCAGACCCTTGAATGACAGCGTCAGCTTCACAGAGCTGTTGCAGGCTGTACATGCTGCAAACGATGCTCTGCAGGGCTATGAGATCCCGGAGAGCCTTGCTGATGTGGCACAGATGCTACCTGCTTCCATGCAGACAGAACTGGCACAGCTTATGAACAACGAGATCGCACCGGTTCTGGAGAAGCTATCCCAGATCCTGCACGCTGTTGCCAATAAGCTTCCCCAGTCTGCTACTGTTGCAGTCAATGGCCAGATGCCTGTAAATGCAGGAGAATATGGATTCTATGCAATCAGCTATTCGGCAAATTATCTGCCTGAGGCATCCGAGGGCGTGCTGACCATCGTTCCTGCTGAGGCAACCGTAACCGTTGCAGATGCACAAAAGGCTTACGGTCAGGCAGATCCTGCCTTTGAATCCACAGTTACCGGCTTGGCCGGTGAGGATACCCTGCGGATTTCTTACAGCCGTCAGGAAGGCGAAGATGTGGGCACTTATGCCATCAACGCCGAGGCAGTCGAGAACAGCAATTACAATATAACCGTAGTTCCCGGCACCCTGACCATCGTCAAGGCTGACCCCGCAGTTACCGCACCTACCGGTCTGACCGCGACCTACGGCGAGACCTTGGCAGATGTAACCCTGCCCGCCGGCTTTGCGTGGAAGGATGCAAGTGCATCCGTTGGCAATGCAGGCAACAACAGCTTTACCGCAGTATACACGCCCAACGATACCGACAACTACAACACAGTTGAGGTTTCTGTAAGTGTAGCAGTTGAAAAGGCAGCTTCCGCTGTAGAAAATGCACCTGCTGCTGTGGAGAACATCATCTTCAATGGCAATGCTCAG
>JAZRNS010000020.1:0-2490 GCA_045648245.1 Faecousia sp.
ACAGCGCCGCGAACCTGCTGGTCAGCGTGGCGGGAGTCAACACCCAACTTAATGTGCAGCTCGACAGTCTCGTCGAACTTAGCGGAAGCACCCTTCACAACCAGATTCAGGGCTTCTGCGGGATCATACTGAACAGAGCGGTCAATCAGCTTGGCGCTCTCTTGATACTTTTTACCTCTAAACACTTGTTAAATCCTCCTAATATAGTGGTGATGCGGAAAAATCCTCCCACATTTCCGGGTTAATTTCCCGGATAAGCAAATGGCTTAGTAGCTGATGATTAAATCGGCAAGAGATAGTGGCGAGGGATCTTGGCTCAAACTGCAAAGTTGAGGTAAAAGATCCGCCAATATCCGAAGGTGATTTGATCAGCAGTTACCCTTAATTAGTCGACTACGACGACGCCCATAGAGCGGCAAGTACCGGCGACCTGGCTCTCAACAGCCTCCAGAGTAGCACCGGACAGGTCCTGGATCTTAGTCTTAGCGATCTCAGTGATCTGTGCGCGGGTGATCTGACCGACCTTGTTCTTGTTGGGAACACCGGAGCCCTTCTCCAAGCCGATAGCCTTCAGGATCAGCAGGGGAGTCGGAGGGGTCTTGGTAATAAAGGTGAAGCTGCGGTCTGCGTAAACAGTGATAACAACAGGAATCTTGTAGCCTTCCATGTTCTGGGTACGGGCGTTGAATTCCTTAATGAATGCAGCGATGTTCACACCATGCTGACCCAGAGCGGGACCAACAGGGGGAGAAGCGGTTGCCTTAGCGGCGTTGATCTGAAGCTTAATAATGCCAGTAACTTTCTGTGCCATGATAAGCACCTCCTGAATATAAAGTGGTAATGATGCGCTTTGCGCATTTCTTTCGGGGGTTTACCCCCTCCCACGATCCAATCGGAAAACCGATGGGTTATTGGGAAACGACCTCCACCTGATCGAGCTCAAACTCGACGGGAGTTTCACGGCCAAACATGGAAACAACCACGCTGACACGGTTTTGATCGGGCTCAATTTCCTCAACCACGCCGGTGAAGGAGCTCAAAGGACCGTCGAGGATGCGCACGGTGTCGCCAACAACATAGTTAACAACGATTTCGCGCTTCTCAACGCCCATAGCATAAACTTCATCCTCGGTGAGGGGAATGGGCTCGTTGCCGGACGTACCGACGAAGCCGGAAACGCCACGGATGTTTCGAATGACATGCCAAGTGTCATCACTGTAAACCATTTTTACGAATACATAGCCGGGATAGAGCTTACGGTCGTAAGTCTTGCTGACACCGGAATCTGTGATTTCGGTAACCGTTTCCATAGGAATGGTAATGGCTAAGATCCGATCCTGGAGTTGGCGACTCTGGATAGTCTTTTCAATGGTGGCCTTTACAGTGTTTTCGTAAGCGGAATAGGTATGGACCACATACCACTTTGCAGCATCTGCCATAGTCTAGCACCTTAACCGCGAACAGCATTGATGAGGGCATCAATGCCGAAGCGAGCTACAAAGTCGAACAGCCAAATAAAAACGCCGACGACGAGAACGCACGCCATGACGATCAGGGTGTTCTTGATCACCTGCTGGGGAGTGGGCCAAACAACCTTTTTCAGCTCACTGCGAAGCTCGCGGAAGTATCTTGCAACTGCCTTGCCAGCTCGCTTGAACCAAAGTTCCTTTTTGCCTTCTGCCATGGTGTACCTCCTTACTTCGTCTCGTTGTGGACAGTGTGCTTTCTGCAGAATCTGCAGTACTTCTTCATTTCGAGACGGTCGGGGTCGTTCTTCTTTTCTTTCATGGTGTTGTAGTTTCTCTGCTTGCACTCAGAGCATCTCAAAGTGATTTTTACGGGCATAACGGCAGCTGCTTAAAAATTGCCTCCCTGTATCACCCCGGCTATCAAAAATTTAGGAAGCGGTCAACTACAAATTACCGCTCCGAGGCTGAAAAAAGGCGCACAAAAAAAGCCCTCTTTTCACAGGTAGATACATTCTAACACAGGGGGGTGTGGAAGTCAACAACTTTTTTCGTGAAATTTCCATTTATTTTTCCTGAAATATGTTATATAATGAAACAAATGCAAAAAGAGAGGGTATATTATGAAGATTATGGCCATTGATTACGGCGATGCACGCACCGGAGTTGCTGTTTCTGACTTGCTGTGCAGCATCGTCGGTTCTACAACGGTGATTCACAGCCGGAATATAGATAAGACCTTGCAGGAAATTTGCAAAATCGTGATTGAAAACGATGTGCAGGAGATTGCAGTGGGTCTGCCTAAGAATATGGACGGCACAGAAGGTGCAAGAGCAGAGCTTTGCCGGGAGTTTGCAGCGAAGGTAGAAGCAGCAACAGGCAAACCTGTAAAGCTGTGGGATGAGCGTCGCACCACAGTAGAGGCACACAACATTCTATCCCAGCATAACTACCACGGTAAAAAAAGAAAGAACACAGTAGACGCGGTGGCTGCCGGCTTGATTTTGGAAGGCTACCTGGCATT
>JAZRNS010000021.1:0-15512 GCA_045648245.1 Faecousia sp.
TGCGCATAGCAAAGCGGATTTTGCTGCCAAGCTGCAGATTGCCTTAAAGGAATGTTACGAGACCGAATACTGGTTAGAACTTATACAAAAGGCCGAACTGTTACCAGAAGAAACAGTCAAGGGATATTTGCACGACTGCGGTGCTATCCGCCGTATGCTGATCGCCTCTATTAACACCGCAAAAGAAAAGCAACAATTATAGAACAATGCCCAGTCTGGATCAATTTCCGGACTGGGCATTTTGCATTTTATTGGGTACTTCGCGTACTGCTTCTATTAAATTTTGGCGCTACCCCAACTGCTGATATAGACCCTTCTTTATTTCCCAAAAAGTTTACTAAGCCATGATTTGGCGGGCAGGGGGGTCAGGGTGTCGTCCATAATTTCTACGCCGGGGTTACCCTTCTTGTCAAACCAGTAGCGGATATGGACCAGCTTGCCTTCCTCGTATTTTTCTGTATCGCCGGTGTAAGGTGCGGTTTTTGCCAGGAAACTACGGTTCTTTTCGCCGGTAAAACGAATCACATACCGGGTACCGCCGTCAGATTCAACTGCCTGCTCCACCACACCGGTGCTGGTGATCTTTTGGAGAAGTTCTTCTTTCAATTTCCCGACCTCCTTAATCTTTTTGTTCCCGTAACAGCATGGGCGTCATCAGGGGCTTTTGGAACAAGCTTACAAAACGGCTACATTTGATTAAAAATGCGTAGTAGATATTAAAGCCACAGCCGAACAAAGTCTCAATATTACCCAGACCCTTGGCAATGATCACATCTGCTTCGTCCATTGCCTGCACCAATTCCGGGGAGCGCAGGCGCATTTCTGTGCCGCCTACGGTGTTGCCGTTGTCGATCACCTGGAAGGGAATGCCTACCAGAAGCGCATCTTCCCGGGTGGCATCGTTATGGGCAGGACCGCCCCGGACACAGAAGGTGATTGCCAAATGGGGGTAGTGCTTTTGAATTTCTTCGCCCAAAATCCGGTCAAAGCAAATTTCACCGGCATTATCCGTCAGGTACAAAAGCTTTTTGCCCTTGGAAAGATCGGCTTTCAGCTTTTCATAAGCTGCCAAATCTACATGCATATCTGCTGCCCCATCCAGCATGGTGTCCAGGGTTTCAAAGCTGACATCATCCCGCAGGGCGGAAAAGTCGATGTAGTTGCCTAAAATGGAAAACTGCAGCGCGGCATACAGGGGGTCTTCTGCAGCAGCCACACGGGCGCGGATCTTGTCCATACGGGACAGGACAAAGCGGTTGGATTCCTCCTTTTCTTCCTTGTACCGGTCCAAAGGCAGGCTGTAGTACTTGGCAAGAAGGGCGGCGGTACCGGGTCCGACAGTGGGAGAGCTGGCATCCTCCGGGAGGGAAAGCATTAGCTGCATGAGCTCCTTGGCAAAAGCCATGGCCGTTTCTTCATCGCCTAATTTACAGGCAGTATCTAAGCTGCGCTGCATATGGCACAGCACACATTCAGGGTTTAATTTCAGGCTCATAAAGTCTCCTCTTGCAATGATAAAAGATGGTGGGACAGGGCAACCAGTTCTTCTGAGCCGCTGTTTTCGATCAACACAGAACCGGGGCCGTCATTTAAAAGCCCTGCCGCTTCCAAACAATGGCGGGTATGGCGGGCTGTGCCTTCACCGCCGTCAAAAAGGGCAGTTTTCGGGCCTAAAATTTTGGCAACTGTGCTGCGCACAAAGGGATAGTGGGTACAGCCCAGCACCAGTGCGTCCAGCTTGCCGATATAAGGCGTCAGGAACTGACACAATAGGGTTTGTACCGGTTCGTCGTGGATATGTCCCTGTTCGATCAGCTCCACCAGTCCGGGGGCGGCAATGCGCTCCACCTGCACATGGGGAAACCGAGCTGCCTGATAGGCAAACTTTTCTTCCCGCAAGGTTACATGGGTGGCCATCACGCCCACCCGACCGCCGGGGAAACGGTCTGCCGCCATTTTCAGGGCAGGCTCAATACCCACGATAATGAGCTGGGGATACATTTGCCTTAAAATCCGCACCGCAGCAGAGGTGGCAGTATTACAAGCGACCACCAGCGCCTTGATGCCCCGTTTCATCAGTTTTTCCACCACTTGCAGCGTAAGTGCTCGCACTTCCTCGGTGGTGCGGCTGCCGTAAGGGGCGTTTGCGGAGTCGCCAAAGTACAGATAATTTTCGTCGGGCATTTGCTTTACCAGCTCCCGCAGGACGCTGATTCCACCAACACCGGAATCGATCACAGCAATATATTCGGTTTTGGTATGCATTGCTTCACCCGCTTTTTGTTTATTTTTGGGGATTTTGTAAAAGCCATTTTTTAGCTTGCTCTAAAAGCCTATCCCGCTGATTGGAAAAACATTCGTTTTGTACCTGCTGCAGTAAATAGGCAAGACAAGCACCGACCGCAGGTCCGGCTATAAAGCCTTGGTTTAACAAATCTGTTCCATCCACGCACAGATCCTTCACTGTCAGACACGCCTGCTCCTCCAGCACTTCCCGGAGTAATTGCAAGATCTGCGGGAAAACCGGGCTTTCTTCGGCGGTTCCTTTGCTCAGAAAGTCTGCCTCTTGCAGCGCCAGTAATTGCCTTACGGCTTCTTCTCCGTATTGCCCTAACCGGCGGCGCAGTAGGCGCTTATCCGGCTCCAAGGGATTCATGTGCTGTGCAACCAGAAATACTACCTGCTCCCGCAAAGCAGTGGGCGCTTTCAGCCGGCGTAACACAACCTCTGCCAACTGGGCGCTTTTGGCGGCATGCCCTTTGAAATGTCCCCGCCCGTCTTCATCCATGGTAAAAGCGGCAGGCTTGCCTATGTCATGGAGCAGCGCTGCCCAACGCAACGCCAACTGGGGTTTCACATGGGCCACCACATAGGCAGTATGGGTAAATACATCGTAGCGATGGTGGGGGGTGTGCTGGGAGAAGCCCACAGCGGGGGCAAGCTCCGGAATTACAGCCGTAAGCACCGGGGCAAAGTGCAGCAGGTCTTCTGCCTGCGCCAGAGGAAGCAGTTTACATAACTCGTCGAAAATTCGCTCCGCTGCCAATTTCTCCATAGAACCGGCAAGGGCGAACATGGCGTTTTGGGTAGCCGTTTCCGGCCGCAAACCAAACCGCACTGCAAACCGGACACCTCGCAAGATCCGCAGAGGATCCTCTGTGAAGCGGGCGGTGGGTTCCCCAACGGTGCGCAGTATTTTGTTTTTCAGATCTGCTTGTCCGCCGAAGGGGTCAAAAAAGCCTTCCCTGGGGGAATAGGCCATGGCGTTGACGGTAAAGTCCCGCCGTGCCAGATCTTCGGTCAGGCTGGGCACAAACCGCACCCAGTCCGGGCGGCGGTTGTCGGTGTAGCCGCCCTCGGTGCGGAAGGTGGTGATCTCGACCACTTCTTTAGGGGTGGCAACGCCTATGGTGCCGTGCTTTTCACCGCTGCGAACCAAAGTATAGTCTGCAAATACGGCTGCAGTTTGCTCCGGCAGGGCGTTGGTGCATAGGTCATAGTCATGGGGTGTCAGACCCAAAAGAGAATCCCGGACACAACCGCCTACGGCATAGGCCTGAAAGCCTGCTTGCTCCAATGTCTGCATGCAAAAGCGCACATGCTCTGGAAAAAACAATGCTTACGCCTCCTCCGGTGGCTGGGGTGCGGTGCGCTTGAAAGTTTCCACAGAGCAAAGATCCAGCACCAGCCAGAAAATCATAGACAGGTAGAAAAAGCGATTTTTTCCAACCAAGGACAGGCAGCAGCAGAAAAGTGCCACCTGGCTGAAGAAAACCATCAATGTCCGGGGGACTTTACGGGCGGACAGGGCGGTGAGATAGTAGCCGTAGAGCATCAAAAACAGGTGTGCCAGCAAGGGGAAGGTGTAAACTTGCACCTGGGGCTCTGTGCCCCAGGCCTGACAGTAGTACACCGTATAGAACATAAAGAAAACGGTCAGGATCCCGTGGAACAGGAAGGAAGGGCGGTTGCCCTTCAAACGAAAAAATGCCACACAGACCATACTGATGGTTGCTGCCAAAGCAGAAAATACGGTTAAGATCTGCAAAAGGCTAAAGTCGGCCCGCAGACAGCAGATACCGACATACAGACAACCGGCGGCGCACAAAGCGCAGCCAATGGCCCGGGACATAGAAACAGGGAACAGTCGGCTGTATTTGGTTACAGGGCCAAGGGGGCGGGCCCAAAGAAAGGTAACCGCTACCACAAGGGCAAAAAGAATAAACAGCAATGTCTGAGAAATGTGGCTTGCGGGCAACAGACCCTTTTCGTCCATGCCGGCAAACAGCCACAGCCGCAGCACAAAACCCAAACCGCCTGCTCCCATGGTAAACCAAGGCAGAATTTTGGGAGAAAGTTTCATAACAGGACCTCCAATAACGCGGATCGGTAAAATTTTCTGAATTGTAGTAATTATACCAGTATTTGTACACAATTTCTAGTCCTTTTCTAAAAAACTGTACAGGGAAAGCTACAGACCAACAAAATACTTGATTTACTATGGAAATCTCTGTATAATATACGCAATTGAGCAAATTGGGAGGCTAAAATATGAAAAACAGTGAAAAGACTTTGGATATGATCGTAACTCTGTGCAAAAACAGAGGTTATGTTTATGCCGGTTCTGAAATTTACGGTGGACTGGCAAACTCCTGGGACTACGGTCCTTTGGGCGTGGAGTTCAAGAACAATGTGAAAAAGGCCTGGCTGAAGAAGTTTGTGCAGGAGTCCGACTATAATGTGGGTTTGGATGCAGCCATTATCATGAACCCCACCACTTGGGTTACTACCGGCCATGTGGGTTCTTTCTCTGATCCGTTGGTGGACTGCAAGGGCTGCGGCGCACGCCACCGTGCAGACAAGCTGATCGAAGAAGCAGAATCTGGCAAGGGCGTGAATGTGGACGCCATGGACGCCAAGGAAATGAATGCTTTTATTGAGGAGCATGAAGATGTGGTCTGCCCCAACTGCGGCAAGCATCACTTCACCTCTATCCGCAACTTTAACCTGATGTTCCAGACCAAGATCGGCGTTACCGAGGATTCCTCCTCTGTGGCATATCTGCGTCCGGAGACTGCACAGGGTATTTTTGTAAACTTCGACAACATTCAGCGCACCACCCGTAAGAAGCTTCCTTTTGGTGTTTGTCAGGTAGGTAAGGCTTTCCGTAATGAGATTACCCCCGGTAACTTCACCTTCCGTACCCGTGAGTTTGAGCAGATGGAGTGTGAGTTCTTCTGCCAGCCCGGCACGGATCTGGAGTGGTTTGCGTACTGGAAGGACTTCTGCAAGAACTGGCTGACCAGTTTGGGTATTAAGGAAGAGAGCCTGCGTTTGCGGGATCATGAGCCTGCAGAATTGGCATTCTATTCCCGCGCCACCACCGACATTGAGTACCAGTTCCCCTTCGGCAACGGCTGGGGCGAGCTGTGGGGCATTGCAGACCGTACCGATTACGATTTGGGCCGCCATCAGGAGGCTTCCGGAAAGAAGCTGACCTATTTTGATCAGGAGCGCAACGAGCATTACATTCCTTATGTTATCGAGCCGTCTCTGGGCTGCGACCGTGTGGCACTGGCATTCCTGTGCGAAGCTTACGACGAGGAAGTGGTGGGTCAGGATAAGAACGGCAAGGACGATGTGCGTACCGTTCTGCGTCTGCACCCGGCACTGGCACCGTTCAAGGCTGCTGTGTTGCCCCTTTCCAAGAAGCTCAGCCCCAAGGCAGAAGAGATCTACCGGGAGCTGCGTAAGGACTTTATGGTGGACTTTGACGATGCCGGTTCTATCGGCAAGCGCTACCGCCGGGAGGACGAAATCGGCACACCTTTGTGTATCACCGTAGATTTCCAGACCGTCGGCGACGAGAATACCCCTGCAGACGATTGCGTAACGGTTCGTGATCGGGACACCATGGAGCAGGTTCGTGTTCCTATCAGCCAGCTGAAAAACTACATTGCCGAAAAGTGCAAGTTCTAAAAGCAATCAAATGCCCGATGTGCTTTGGCACATCGGGCATTTCTTATCGTTGTTTGCAGGCGTAGAAATAGGCTTTTTCAAAATTTCCCAGTTCCCGATAGCAGGTCTCCAATGCGCTGTAAACTGGATTGGTGGGTGTCGCCAGCGGAAGGTGTTCTGCCGCCTGGGCATAGTTTTCCTCCTGCAGGTATGCCATACCTTGCAACAGATGCCAGCTTGCATCCTGCGGCTGGACCAGAGCCAGTAAGTGATGGCAGGCATCTGCATTGCCGGATTCCAGGGCAGCCTTGGCGAGTGTAAGCATTTTCTGCGGGTTTGGGGTTAACAGCTCTGCCGGAAGTATGCCGGCTTCAAAGCACAAAAAAGCATGCCGGCGCTGGATCTCAGGGGTGTAATAGGGGGTCTGCTTTCCTGCGTTTTCTGCCTGTTCCAGCAGGGTGGCGGCATATCTTTGCTTGCCGTCTTTCACGGCGGCTTCTGCCAAGTCCAGACAGGTCAGTGCTTCTATCAGATACCGCTCCCGGTCGCACACAGAATCCGGGCTTTGATAGGATTTCAGCGCATCTAAAACAGCCTGTCCGGAAAGGGATTGTATCTGATTCAGAAGCCCAAGATTGGGGGAGAGAATCGCCTCCTCTTCCAGAAAATAGCCAATAGGTTTTCCCAATCGCCCGGCAAGGATCCGCAAGGTGTCCATGGAAGGACGGGCAGAGTTGTTTTCAATTTGGGAGAGCATGTTGCGGGTGATGGTATCCTGACATAGCTGCCGTTGGGATAGACCCGCATCCAGCCGAGCCTGCCGTAGTCGTGCGCCCAGTTCCATAAGATACCTCCCGGTAAGTGTGATTTACCCGATTATACCATATATTTTCCGGAAAAGCTACTGTTACAAAAAATTCATTTGCTATTTTCCTGATTTTCCCGTATAACTATAGTATAAGACAGACAGGAGGTGCTCTATGAGTATTCAAGACCGTAGGGAGCTAAAGGAAACGGCTGCATTCCGGCTGCAACAGGCCCAAAACGACCCCAGACGGCTGGTTGCACTGCACACCTTGGTAGGCGTGGGCGCCGCATTTTTGGCATCGGTGATCGTGTATTTGCTGCAAATGAGAATTGGTCAGACCGGCGGCTTGTCCGGCATCGGCACCCGTAGTGCGTTGGAAACAGTGAAAACGGTGGTGCAAAATGCCATCACATTGCTGTTGCCCTTTTGGCAGGTCAGCCTTGTGTTTTTGACCATTCGCTTTGCCCGCACCCAGGAAGCAAAGAGTGCAGATATGCTGGAGGGATTCCGTCGGTTCGGTCCTGTTTTGCGTTTGCGATTGCTGCAGATCCTGATCTACAGTATCATTGTCATGCCTTGCATTTATGTCAGTGCCGGCATTTTTAGTGTAACGCCCTTATCTGACGATTTTGTTGCCATTTTAATGCCCATATGGGAGCAGGCAGCCAGCCAGCCTAATTTGGAGATCGATCCGGTTGTGGCGGAAGCTTTAGTGGTGGCGATGCTGCCGCTGATCCCCATATTGCTGGTGGTGTTGTTGCTGGCAGTAGGCCCTGTATTCTACCGACTGCGCCTTGCAGATTATGTGATTATGGATGAGCCGAAAAGTGGTGCTTTGGCAGCACTGATCAAAAGCTGGATGCTTACCCGGGGCAACGGCTTTGTACTGTTTCAGCTGGATTTGAGCTTCTGGTGGTTTTTCCTGCTGCAGGTTTTGGCAGCAATGCTGGCTTATGTGCCGGAGTTTTTGGCAGCGATTGGGATCGTTCTGCCAATTTCCAATGACGGGGCTTACTTTCTGTTTTATGGATTGTATATTGCAGCCCAATGCGCTCTGTTCTGGGCCTACGGCGGTTATGTGCATACCACCTTCGCAGTTGCTTATGAAACCCTGCGGGAGAATGTACAGAACCAATTTCCCAACCCCGGCAATACTCCCTGGAGAGAAGAACAGTAAATACCTTGAAAGCGCCTCTGCAAACCTTGCAGAGGCGCTTTGCATTTACTTTTCCAAGGCCATCAGCTTGTCAATACGGCGCTGGTGGCGCTCGTTGTGGGAAAATTCCGTTCCCAGCCAAGTGTCCACGATTTCCAACGCCAGCATTTCACCCACCACACCGGCACCCAAAGCCATCATGTTGGTGTCGTTATGCTCCCGGGTCATGCGGGCGGACATCACATCGCTGAGCAATGCACAGCGGATGCCGTTTGTCTTGTTGGCAACAATGGACACGCCAATGCCGGTGGTGCAAAGGACAATGCCCTTTTCACATTCGCCGCAGGCAACTGCCTGGGCAGCAGCACCGGCAAAATCCGGATAATCGCAGCTATCGAGGGTATAAGTACCAAAATCCTTTACCTCAAAGCCTTTCTCCGACAAATAAGAAACAAGCTTGTTTTTCAGCGCCAATGCGCCGTGGTCGCAACCTAACGCGATTTTCATTTGTATTCCTCCTCAAATAACATATCCACCGTTTACCGGCAGTACCTGTCCTGTAACAAAATCTGCATCAGCCAAATATGCCATTGCCTGTGCAATATCTGTGCCTGAACCGTTTCTTCCTAACGGTGTTTCCTGAGCCATTTCTTCTAAGATCTGGGGGTCGACCCCGTTGCACATATCTGTCAGCACCACACCGGGGGCAACACAGTTTACCCGAATGCCGCTGGGACCCAGCTCCTTTGCCAGTGCCTTGGTCATGGCAATAACCGCGCCTTTTGTGGCAGAGTATGCCACCTCACAGGAGGCACCTACCTGACCCCACATGGAGCTGACGGTAATGATGCAGCCTTTATGCTTGCGCAAAAAGGCGGGCATTGCCCCGTTGATGCAAAGGTACATGCCCTTCACATTCACATCAAACAGCCGGTCCCACTGTGCTTCTGTGGTCTGACTCATAAGGCCTACACCGCTGATGCCTGCATTGCAAATGAGAATGTCCACATCCCCGATCTGGGCAAAGGCGGCAGAAACGGCCTTTGCATCTGCAACATCACAGCAGATGGCAGTTGCACCGGTCTTTTTGGATAAGGCTTCTGCTTTTTCGTGTTCTTTTTCGTATAAAAAGAACACCCGGTCTCCCCTTACGGCAAACAGCTCCACAGCTGCCGCACCGATACCCCGGCTGCCGCCTGTAATTACTACAGTTTTCAAATTCCCATATCCTCACTTAGTTTTAAAAAGCGGGAGGCAGATTGCCACCCCGACTTTATTATCTTCTTCTGCTTCTGGTGCGGTGATCTGCCCGCAAGGAAGAAATTTTGCTGTCAGACTCTGACATAAAGGCCTTGAGCTTCTCTTCGAAAAGCTGGTCTGCAGTTTTGGGGGCGGGTGGGGGAGGGGGAGTCCGGAAAGCAGCGCGTTCCCGTGCCGGTGCGTTGTCCCGCTTGTCTGTGCGCTCACGCTGGGGCTTCTGCTCCAGACGCTTGATAGACAGATTGATTTTGCTGCTTTCTACCCCGATGACCATAACCTTCACATCCTGCCCCTCGGTCAGATGCTCATGTACATCACTGACGAAGGCGTTGGCCACCTCAGAGATATGTACCAAACCGGTTTTGTTTTCGGGAAGGGCAATAAATGCACCGAAATTTGTAATCGACTTTACCTTGCCTTCTAAAACGGCACCAACGGTTAGCTCCATGTTTAACTTGCTTCCTCCAATTTATTCCACAGGATCAAAAAATACGGAATCCGGGTCCACTAGACCCAATTCTTCTCCGGCTATGCGCTTAATGCTTTGAATGGTACCCAGTTCTGCGATGCTTTTTTCCAGTTTTTGGTTTTCCTGCTCCAGCTGGGCTGCCTTGTTTCGCAGCTCGTCGGTGCGTTGCCGCATTTGCCGAATGGAAGCGCCTATGGTCAGCAGCGCCACCGTACTCAATACGATGGTTGCCAGCACTGCGCACTTCAAAAGGGGCGAACTGCGACGGTACACCAGCCGGAATCGGCCCAAAAAGACTTTTTTCTTTGCCATGGGTCGCACCTCCGGATCTTCGCCATTTTGTGTAGCGATCATACAAGGTTATTGTAACCCATTTTTTTGCACTTGCAAAGAGGAAATTTTGAATTTTTCCTATTTTTTTCAAAATAATCCGTGCAGGCGCAGTGATAAAGCGCCAAATCTTATGCCAAAAACTCCAAAAGGCGCAGAAAACCGGCCGCAAGAAGCGCCCGAGGGTGGTTTCCCAAATAATACAGCCAAGGGCAAGACCTGCGGTGTAACCGAACCGCAGGTCTCCGTCGCAGATCCCGAAGCCCAAATAGATCCAAGCCCAGAACATGGCAGGAAGAAAAAGCAGATCTGCAAAAATCGAAAACCTTCTGCGAATCGGGCGCAGAAAACCGTAGTAGAGGCCCAGTACGCAGCCCAGCAAACAGGCCATGAAAAAGCGACGGGCAACAACGGCAGGGGGATTCATCCGAACAGACGACGCATGAGCCCGCCGCCGGTGCGCAGTTCTTCGTAGATTAAAGAGGAAATCTGTCCATCCACCGCCACCTGACCGCCGTCAATGGAAAGGGTCTTTAATTGCAGGCCGTTGCCTTGCACCAACAAAGTTCCCAATGCAGTTTTTAAAATTACGGTGCTGTCATCGAAACTGACCACTTCGGTTACGCCGGTCATTGTAAGATTCTTCCGCTCGTTCAGCGTCAGCTTGTGGGGTAATATTACCTGTTCTTGTGCCATAGACATCCCTCCTGACAGATTGTATTCTTTTTTTGGACAAATAGAACTTCCATTGACACAACAACCGGAAAAGGATATACTAAGACAGTAGGGTGGGGGCTTGCTCCCGCCACTAACGATTTAAAAACCTGTCCGGCGGGAGCAACCCACCGCCCTACGATATTTGACCGTTGGGGGAGGGAGAAGCCGTGGTGCTGGAATATATGCAAATTCAGCCGGGGCAGGGACATGCTGCCGGGCGGAAATTGCTTGCAAAAATGTATCGGGCGCACACCGGAAACGAAATGCCGGAGATTGCTGTTGCAGAAAGCGGTAAGCCCTATTTTGCAGACTGCAATATTTACTTTTCCATTTCACACACGAAAAACCATGTATTTTGCGCCCTGTCGGATGTACCCATTGGCATTGATGCTGAGGAAGCAGACCGGGATATCGATCTGCGTTTAGCGGAAAAGATTCTCTCTCCTTTTGAAAAAGCACAGTACGATGTTGCTTTGGACAAGCCAGCCGCTCTGCTGACTTTTTGGGTCTTAAAGGAAGCAAAGGCAAAATGCACCGGCGAGGGCCTGCGGGGATATCCCAAGCATACAGATTTTTCGTTATCTGATCCGCGGGTGCAGGTGATAGACGGCTGCCTTGTGGCAGTAATAGAATCTAGTCAGGAGTAAATGCAATGTTATTTGATACCCATGCCCATTTAAATGATCCGGCCTTTGATGCCGATCGGGACCAACTGATCCGCGCTCTGCCGGAAAAAGGCGTTGCCAATGTACTGAATGTGGGCTGCTGTTTGGACAGCTCCCTCGATTGCGTGGCGATGGCGGAAAAATACAGCCATGTCTACGCATCTGTTGGCTCTCACCCCGACTCTGCGGACGAAGTAAATGAAGCGGTTTTAGAAGAATATAGAAAGTTATGCAAACATGACAAGGTGAAAGCCATCGGCGAAATCGGTTTGGATTATTACTACGAGGACATTCCCCGAGATGTGCAAATCAAGGCATTTCGCATGCAAATGGAGCTGGCGCAGGAGCTTGACATGCCGGTGATCGTCCATGAGCGGGATGCCCATCAGGACGGCCTGATGGTGGTAAAGGATTTTCCTGCCGTCAAGGGTGTGTTCCATTGTTATTCCGGCTCTGCGGAGATGGCGCGGCAGCTTGTGAATATGGGTTGGTATATCGGCTTTACCGGTGTGCTTACCTTCAAAAATGCCCGTAAGGCGGTGGAAACGGCTTCCAGCATACCATTGGACCGGATCGTGCTGGAGACCGATTGCCCCTTTATGGCACCGGAACCCTTCCGGGGCAAGCGTAATGACCCCGGCTATTTGTACCGCATGGCAGAAAAACTGGCAGAAATTCGGGGAATTTCCGTAGAAGAGGTCCATGCCATCACCACCCAAAATGCCAAAGCATTATATCGCATCTAAAATAACGGAGCTGTCTCGTTTTTTGAGACAGCTCCGTTTTTATACATCGGTATACCAGTTATTGTTTTCGATTTTAGGCTGGCTGCGGAATACCTTTACAAGCCCTTCGCAAAAGCTCCAAACCGGAGGTTCCAGCCACTTGTCATACAAGATACACATATACAGTGCCTGATGCCAGTTTTTTAAGGGAACAAAGACCACATCTTCCCGACTGCGCACACAGCTTTCCGGAACAAAGCAGAAGCCGAAGCCCGCAGCTACCATATTCAGGGCGGTTTGGGCGGTGTTTACGGAGCATACGATCTTTTCCGCATAGCCGGTAGCCCATTGGGCAAAGGTCTGATCCATATCATAGTGAAATGCCACTTGGGGATACCCCTGAAGATCCTGATAGAGCAGCTTATCCCGGTTGGCAAAAGGGTGGTCGGCGGGAAGCGCCACATAGAAATTCTGTTCACACAGCTTGCGGAAATGGAGGCTGCGATCCCGGTTGGTGGTATCCACCAGCGCCATATCCAGCTTTTCCTGACGGACCATATCCATCAGGCTGTCGGCGGAGCTTTCGGTGATTTGGAAACGGACACGGGGGTTTTGCCGGGAATAGTTGGTAACCTCCTGCGCTACCAAGCTGTCCAGCGCACCGGAAACCATGCCAAGGCGAATCACCACCGGGCCGCTGATTTTGCTTTCGTGGAGGGTTTGGGAAGCCTGATTGAGTTGCAGCAGTGCGGCATCCACCTGTTCCCGGTAATACCGGCCTTCTTCTGTCAGGCGGATATTGCGGCCTACCTTTTCAAACAGCTTTACACCGCCAAGCTCGTCTTCTAAATTGTGAATGGCGCTGCTAAGAGAGGGCTGGGAAATACCAAGTCGTGCCGCTGCCAGGGTGTAATGCTCCACCTGCGCCAGCACAGAAAAATAACGCAAATAGTTGTAGTTCATACGCCACCTCGAAAATCTATAGATAGAAACTATAGATATAATATCACAACCATATTGTTTTCTGCAAGGGAAAAATATATAATCCCTAATGGTTGCAGGCAAATTTCCAAAAAATACAGGTTTTGAAAAGCTAAGATTGCATGAAACCGGAAATTGTGTTATGATAGCAGATAGGAAAATAAAGGAGATGCAATCTATGAGTTTTACTTATAAAGGCTTAAAAGCCAAATTGGAGCGGCACATCGTAACAGACGAAGAAGTGGACCGCAACCTGCAGCGTATGCTGGATCAGAATCCCCGGATCGTGGAGATCAACGACCGTCCCACCGAGCAGGGTGATGAGGTAGTGCTGGATTACGCAGGCTTCTGCGATGGCAACCAGTTTGCCGGCGGCACTGCAGAAAATCAGACCTTGGTTTTAGGCAGCGGCATGTTTATTCCCGGTTTTGAAGAGCAGCTGCTGGACAAAGTTCCCGGAGAGGAAGTGATCGTAAAGGTTACCTTCCCTCAGCAGTACCACAGTCAGGAGTTGGCAGGCAAGGACGCCGAGTTCCGCTGCAAGATCAAGTCCATTCGGGTCAAGACCCCTTATGAGCTGGACGATACCTTTGCTCAGGAGGTTGCCGATTGCGAGACGCTGGAAAAAATGCGTCTGAAAATGCATCGCAGCCTGCAGGCTTTGGCAGACGAGCGGGGGGAAATGGAGCTGCAGGATCAGCTGCTGCGTCAGGCGGCGCAAACCCTGGAGCTGACCGTTTCTGATAAGATGATCGATGATGCGGTAGAGGAACAGATCCAGAATCTGCGCGCCCAGCTGGCACAGCAGGGATTGAGCCTGGAAATGTACTGCCAGTTTATGAGCACCACAGAAGAAACCATTCGCGCAGACCTGCGTCCCCAGGCGGAAAATGCCATTCGCAGCCGCGCTGCCATCGATGAGATCGTGCAGATCGAAGGCTTGGATGCAGACAAAGAAGAGATCGGTCAGGCGTTGGCAATTATCTGCCGCCAAAACAATCTCACCATGGACCAACTGAAGGAGCAGTACGATGCTGCTTTGGAGCAGGCGGTTATCAACAGTGTCCTTACCAGCAAGGTCATGCAGCTCGTTCGGGATGCAGCCGTTGTTGAGGAATAAATACATAATATCGTGCATAAAGCACCAACATTAAGGAGGAAACATACTATGGCAATCGTTTATGATGAGAACGGCAAGTACGTAGACGAAAAGGGTATGGTAAAGCTGGACCCCACTAAGTTTGCGGACTGGCAGATCGCTGAGGAAGCTGAGAAGACTTTGCCCCCCGTGGAGTTTTTCCGTGAGAAGCTGGGTCTGCTCCCCGAGGAGATCATCCCCTACGGCAAGACCCCCAAGATCGACTTTATTAAGGTTATGAACCGCCTGAAGGACAAGCCCGACGGCAAGTTCATTGAAGTTACTGCAGTTACCCCCACCCCCTTCGGTGAAGGTAAGACCACTGTTTCTCTGGGCCTGATCGAAGGTCTGGGCTACATTGGTAAGAATGCAGGCGGCGCTCTGCGTCAGCCCTCCGGCGGTCCTACCATGAATGTTAAGGGTACTGCTGCCGGCGGCGGCAATGCTCTGCTGATGCCCATGACCGAGTTCTCTCTGGGTCTGACCGGCGACATCAACGACATTATGAACGCCCACAACCTGGCAATGGTTGCTCTGACTGCCCGTATGCAGCACGAGCGCAACAACACCGACGAGTGGCTGGCTAACAAGGGCCTGAAGCGTCTGGACATCGACCCCAAGCGTGTGGAGATGGGCTGGATCATCGACTTCTGCGCACAGAGCCTGCGTAACATCATCATCGGTATCGGCGGCCGTCTGGACGGCTTTATGATGGAATCTAAGTTCGGTATCGCTGTTGGTTCCGAGCTGATGTCTATTCTGGCTGTTGCTAAGGATCTGAAGGATCTGCGTGAGCGTATCGGCAAGATCGTTGTTGCTTACTCCCGTACCGGCGAGCCTGTTACCTGTGAGGATCTGGATGTTGCCGGCGCTATGACCGCTTGGATGCGCAACGCCATCAACCCCACTATGTGCTACTCCGTTGAGCATCAGCCCGTGCTGATCCACGCCGGTCCTTTTGCCAACATTGCTATCGGCCAGTCCTCCGTTATCGCTGACCGTCTGGCTCTGAAGCTGTTTGACTACCATGTTACCGAGTCCGGCTTCGCAGCTGACATCGGCTTCGAGAAGTTCTGGAACGTTAAGACCCGTCTGTCCGGACTGACTCCCAATGTTTCCGTTCTGGTTGCTACCGTCCGCAGCCTGAAGATGCACGGCGGCGGTCCCAAGGTTACCCCCGGCGCACCCCTGCCCAAGGAGTACAAGGAAGAGAACCTGGAGCTGTTGGAGAAGGGTACCTGCAACCTGTTCCACCACGTCAACACCATCCTCAAGTCCGGCATCACTCCCGTTGTCTGTATCAAC
>JAZRNS010000022.1:0-13214 GCA_045648245.1 Faecousia sp.
GATTTCCAAAGCCTCTGCCCGCTCCTTTGCCGCACGCTCAGCAGCAGCCTTATCGTTCATACGCATGGTATTGACCGCATCTGCAGTAGCCTCCACAGCAATTTTTCTGGGTAGCATATAGTTTCTGGCATAGCCGTCAGACACTTCCAGCATCTGACCTTTTTTGCCCTTACCCTTTACGTCCTGCAACAAAATAACCTTCATAATTGTTCCTCCTTATGGTAGCTAAGGGATTAAACATCCCGATTATTCCTCATAAAACTTATCAATGGATGCCACAAGCTGGTCAAGCACATCCTTTACTGTGCTATCCTTAATCTGAGCGCCGGCGGTTGCGGTGTTTCCACCGCCGCCTAAAGGCTCAAGGATCATTTGCACATTGGCATCGCCGATGGAACGGGCCGAAATGATCACCTGATCTCCATCGGGATACAAAACAAAGGATGCTGTTATGCCGGAAATATTCAGCAGTTCGTCCGCCGCCTGTGCAGCCAAAGTTCTGGAAGTACCGGCATTTAAGGCTGCAATGGCGATTTCCTGACGGTACATTCTAGCCGCTTTAATAATCTGATACTTGGACATGGTATCCTGGAAGTCGTTTTGCATCAGCTTCTTTACTTCCACCGTGTCGGCACCCAGTTGCCGCAGATAAGCTGCAGCCTCAAAGGTGCGCTCACCGGTGCGAACATGGAAGCTCTTTGTGTCCAGGAAAATTCCTGCCATCAGGCATTTGGCTTCAACCGCCAAAACATCCTTCTTTTCCAATGCATATTGCAAAAGCTCGGTAACAAGCTCTGCAGCAGAAGATGCATAGGGCTCATGGAGATTGACCACCACAGGCTTAATATAGTCTGCGGCACGGCGATGGTGATCCACAACGCAAACCTTGGGGACTGCTTCCAGAAGCTGTCTGCTTTCCACCTGATCCGGACGATTTGTATCTACCACAACCAGTGTGCTGCGGTTATCGCAACGAACCAGTGCTTCCTGACCGGAAATAAATACATCCTTATACTCAGAAACTGCTTGCAGTTCCTCGATCAGTTTTTCTGCCACATTATTCTCAATATCGATTACAATATGGGCTTTCTTGCCCTTCTTGCGGCACATACAACAGATACCAACCGCTGCGCCAAGGGAGTCCATATCTGCGTTTTTATGACCCATGATAAACACCTGGCTACTACCGCCAATGAGTTCCATCAGGGAGTTTGCCGTAACACGGGAACGGACCTTGCTCCGACGGTCTGCCTCTTTTGTTCTGCCGCCGTAGAAGTTGAAGTTCACTCTGTCTTTGATAACTGCCTGATCGCCACCACGACTAAGCGCCATTTCAATGGACAGGGCAGCATATTCATAGGCCTCTTCAAAAGTCTCTGCATCCACACCCAAGCCGATAGAGACGGAGGCTGCCAAACCGGAGGGGTTGGTGATCTCGTGAACATCCTCAAGCAAAGAGAATTTACCGTCAATGGCTCGTTTCAGGTCCTTCTTTTCAAATACAAAAAGAAATCTGTTTCGCTCCAACCGGCGCAGAAGACCGTGGTAGGGTTCTGTCCATGCAGTGATGGCGTCGTTAATACGGGCACTTAAAGAAGAAATCGCACCTTCTGTCAGGTTCTTGTTCAGTTCCTCATAGTTATCCACCAAAATGATAGCAACCACGGGACGGGAACGAATATATTCGTCCCGAACCTGATACAGCTCTGTCAGGTCTGTAAAGTACAGAACACCTAAGCGGCAATCCTGCGCTTGCACAGTTCTGCCGTAAACCCGGAAACGACGGCCCTTAAGGGTCAAATCATAGGGATATTCGTGCTTAACTTCCAAAAGCCAGTTAAGATTGAATCCGGGAAGGACATCCTGCACCTGTCGCTCACGCATAGTATCCTGTAAACCGGTAAGATGAATAAAGCTATCACTGGCAAATACAATGCCGTTATCTTCCAAACGTGTTACCAGCATAGGAAAGGGTGTCTTTCCGCCGGTCAAACCGCCAGTCTCGTCAAGGTGTTCAGACAAAAAGGTCTGCAACTGCTTGCGCCGTTGTCTCTGGCTTATCAGATATGCGGTCAAAATTACTGCTGTAATACACAGTTCAATGCCGGCAAGAAGATACTGATGCATCAATCCGGCCGCTACGCAAAATGCCATTAGAAATATAAAAAAGATTCCTGCACCAGGTCGCAAAAGCCAATTCAGCTTCTTATTCATCCACAGCGCTCCCTTCAAAATGGGTATAATTACCCATAATTATCCTATTATCAATCTATTATACCAAATGAAGTGAAAAGTCGCAACTATCATTTTATAAAAAATAAAGGTATACAAAGCACCAAAATTGTGTTATAATATGCATACAGCGTGTTGGGCGGACAGTCCCAACCGATAGAAAGCCGCGATGCGGCACAAAAGCAAATATTTGCAGGCGAATTTGGGAATTGTCAGGCGATGCAGGGCTGAGACACCCCATACGGCTGCTTGTTTTGTTATGCATTTTTTGAAAGGAGCTATCCAATTTTGGCTGAAAAATTGAAAATTATCCCCTTGGGCGGACTGGATGAAATCGGAAAGAATATTACTGTATTAGAATACGGTAAGGATATGATCGTGGTTGACTGCGGTGTTGGTTTCCCGGATGAGGATACGCTGGGTGTTGACCTTGTTATACCCGATTTTTCCTATTTAGTACAAAATGCCAAGCGTTTGCGCGGCATGTTTATTACCCATGGACACGAAGATCATATCGGTTCTATCCCCTACTGCATGCAGCAGGTTTCCTGTCCCATTCACGGAACCGCAATGACCTGTGGCCTGATCAAATTGAAGCTGGAGGAGCACCGGATCGCAGATAAGGTGCGGCTGTTGACCCACAAGCCCGGCGATGTGGTTCGGGCAGGCTGCTTTTCTGTGGAATTCATTCATGTGAACCACTCCATTGCCGATGCAGTCGCCTTGGCCATTCATACCCCTGTGGGCACGGTGCTTATGACCGGCGACTTTAAAATCGACCCTACTGCAAAAGATGGCATGACCGATCTTGCCCGCATTGGTGAATTGGGCAATCAAGGTGTCCTGGCAATGCTTTGCGATTCCACAAATGTAGAACGAGCAGGCTATACACCCAGCGAAACCATCGTTGCAGAAAGCATGGATCGGCAGTTTAAAAACTGCGACCAGCGGATCATTGTTACTACCTTTGCTTCAAATATGCACCGTATTCAGGCAGTTTTGACAACTGCGCACCGCTATGGCAGAAAGGTTGCTGTTACCGGACGCAGTATGGAAAATATGCTGAAGGTGGCACAGGAGCTTGGCTACATCAAGGTGCCTGCCGGTACCATCGTTGATCTGGCTGCAATTAAAAGCCTTCCTAAAAACAAGGTTGTGATCGTATCTACCGGATCTCAGGGTGAGAATATGTCTGCGCTTTACCGCATGGCCTTCTCTACCCACAAGCAGATTGATATTGTAGCAGGCGACCGGATCATCATCTCTGCCTCTGCAATTCCGGGCAACGAAAAGGCTGTTTCCAAAATCATCAATGAGCTTTACCGCAAGGGTGCTGAGGTTGTTTACGAGAAAAGCGAAGGCCTGCATGTGTCTGGACACGCCTGTCAGGAAGAACTGAAGATCATTCATGCCCTTTGTAAACCTAAGTTCTTCATTCCTGTTCACGGTGAACAGCGCCATTTGCAGATCCACGGAAAACTGGCAGTGCAAATGGGTATGAAACCGCAAAACATCTGCATTGCAGAGTTGGGCAGTATCATTGAACTGTCCGGAAGAACCTGTAAGATTCATGGCAACGTCCCTGCCGGCAAGGTCTTTGTGGACGGAACCGGCGTTGGCGATGTAGGCGCTGTAGTGTTGCGGGACCGGAAGCTTCTGGCACAGGACGGCATGATCGTTGTTTGCGTCAGCCTTTCTGCACAGGACGGTGGTGTCATCACCGGACCGGATATCATCACCCGCGGTTTTATCTATGTGAAAGAATCTGAGGAGATGATGGAGGAGCTGCGTCAGGTGGCTTTAGATGCAATTGACCGCTGCAGCCGCAAACGGATTCGGGATTGGACCGCTATAAAAACTGCCATCAAAAATGACCTGAGCGGTTATCTGTTCAAAACTACAAAACGCAACCCCATGATTCTGCCTGTTATCATGGAGATCTAAATAAACACGGGCGACCAATCCGGTCGCCCGCATTTTTATGGAGAAATTTATGCAGTATTATTTTGCACCTATGGAAGGGTTGACAGACAGTATATTCCGCCGCCTGCACCACAAATATTTCCCCGGTGTTGACCGCTACTATACCCCTTTCTTCTCCCCGACCGTTCACAGAGCATTGACACCGAAAGAGACACGGGAACTACCCACTGCAGATGTGCTGGGCGCTTGTGTCATTCCCCAAATCCTGACGAAGGTTGCTGAGGATTTTACCTGGTTTGCAAACCAATGCGCAGATCGGGGATACCAGGAAGTAAACTTAAATTTAGGCTGTCCTTCCGGCACTGTAACCGCCAAAGGAAAAGGTTCCGGCATGCTTTGTGATTTAGACTCTCTTGACCGTTTTCTAGAGCAAATTTTTACTGCATCACCGTTACCGATCTCTATTAAAACACGGATTGGATTTTACTGTGCAGAGGAATTCCCTCCTCTCATGGAGCTATTTAACCGCTATCCGGTAGAAGCATTAATTATCCATCCGAGGGTGCGTACAGAATTTTATAAGGGCACACCAAATATGGAATCCTTTACATATGCTTTTCTAAACAGCAACACAAAGGTTTGTTATAACGGCGATCTGACCAATCCGAAGCAGGCAGATGCCCTGGCACAGCAGTTTCCAGGTTTAGATACTTTTATGATCGGCAGAGGTCTGCTGGCTAACCCTGGCATGGTTACTGCCGGCGGCACAGATGTTGCCAAGCTAAAAGCATTTTATGAAGAATTGCTGGAAGAATATTTGGTCTGTTTCGGTGGTTCCCGCAATGCCATGTTCCGCCTAAAGGAACATTGGGGTATGCTAATCGGCAATTTTGCAGATTCAGAAAAGCTGGGTAAGCGGCTGCGGAAAACAACAGATCTTACAGAATATAAATCAATCACTGCTGAGATATTCCGCTCTCTTCCTTTTTGTCCGAAGTAAAAAACAGCGTGGTTTAAAAACCACGCTGTTCTTCTATTCTTTTAACCTAGCTTCAAATTACCCAAAACGATCTTGGCATACTTCTTTTCAAAAGGCCATTTTTCTTCAGCTGCAGCCGAGATCTCCTCAATTTTCTCAGAAATCATCTTGCTTTCTGTTTGGACTTCCCAAATTTCCCGCAAATCCATAAAGAACATAATGTGGTAGCCGTAGGTTGTACGAATCAAACCGTAATCGCCGTAGGTGTGTTCATCGCTGAAAAGCCAGGAGTCAAACTCATCAACCATCTCTCCCTGAGCAACCTCGGCGTACAAGCCGCCGTTTTTGTTGGAGCCAGGGTCGCTGGAATGCTTGTTCGCCAATTCAGCAAAGCTGGCTTCAGACTTGTCTCCCTGTTCAAAGGTGTCCAGCACTGCCTGTGCTGCTGCAAGGCATGCTTCCCATTCTTCATCGGAGTAGGTTGTTACGCCATCTTCATCGGTGGTGCCGCCTTCCGGCTGGAACAGAATATGGCGCACATATCCATAGGACCCCGAACCCTTAATGATCCCTTCTTCAGACAATGCTTCTTCATTCTCCGCAAAGTATGCTTCAATCTCCCCAGACTCCGGAACATGCTTTTCGTACAGATATGAGATGTACTCAATAGCCTTATAGTACTCGTTAAGATATTCAATATAGGCCTCAGCCGTATAACTATCACCAAAATCACTGCGGATCATATCATCAGCAGTGGGGAAACCGTTGCTCTTTGCCAGTTCATCCAGTTCCTTCGGAATAGAATTGAGGGTACTTTGCATTTCCTCACTAATGGTAAAGCCCTCTTCTTCTGCCAGCATATTCATGATTGCATAGGTATACCAATCGTTCAAAGCGCTGTCCAGGAACATCTGTTGCCAGGTAGTATCTTCGCCTTCCGCTACATACTGCTCATCCAAAGGCTTTGTATAGTCCAAACTAAAGTAGCTCAGATAGCTGCTGTAATTATTCAGAAAATCATTGACTTCCATTGCATAGTAGAACTGCAAGGTTGCATTGTCCAGCGTTCTGTCCGCTGCACTTGCCACCTTAACATTCGCTTTGCGCAGAGCTTCCTTATCCTCTACTGTATAGGTGTCTTTATACGCCACATTATTTTCCTTTTCTTCGAAGGGAATAAAGCCCATTTTATAGAGCATGACACCGGCGATTGCACCCAGTGTAATCACGCAGGCAAGGGCGACCAGCACGGTCTTCCACACACTCAGCTTAGACCGCTCTTTCTGAACAACCTCCAAGCCGCACTCTGGGCAAATACCCAACTTTTTATTAATCTTTGCACCGCAAAATTCACATTTCATCCACATAACCTCTTTCTCCCTGTCCTACAGGGCGGTATCGATTGTTTACTCTACCATGATTTTCTTATAAAAGCAAGTCCTGTAGAAATTTTCCTCTTAGAGTTTACGATTCTTTTACAATTTCTCGTCTGCAAGCCTTGCAAAAAGCGACTAAAAATGGTAGTATATTAAATTGTATAAGTATACTTCCAAGGAGACCCCTATGAACACTGAGACAACTGTTATTTGCGCAGAGCAAATTGCAGATCAGCTGCAATACTGCGCACAGATAAAGCAATATTGGTTTGACCGTGATCGCACGCCCCTTGCCTATGTGGAGACATACGGCTGTCAGCAAAATGAAGCAGATTCTGAGCGAATCCGAGGCATGCTGACCGAGTGCGGATATGCCATCACCGACTCTGCCGAGGGCGCCGATGTGGTTGTCATGAACACCTGCGCCATTCGAGAGCATGCTGAGCAACGGGTCTTTGGCAACTTAGGTGCCCTGACCCATACCAAGCGCCGCCACAGCAGCCAAAGAATCTTCCTTTGTGGCTGTATGGCAGGTCAGGAAAAAGTTGTGGATCGCATTAAGAAAAGCTATCCTCATGTAGACGGTGTATTCTCTACCCATCATCTATGGCAATTCCCTCAGCTGCTGCATCGGGTTTTAACCACAGGAAAGCGCACCTATTTTACGCAGGATGAGCCCGGCTCTATCGCCGAAGGTCTTCCTCAGCAGCGGGATAGTAAATTAAAAGCCTGGGTATCTATTATGTACGGCTGCAACAACTTTTGCACCTACTGCATTGTGCCTTATGTGCGCGGTCGGGAGCGCAGCCGTAAATCTGCAGATATTCTAGCCGAGTGCCGCAGCCTCATCCAAAGCGGTATTAAAGATATTACGCTGTTAGGTCAGAATGTAAATTCCTACGGTAAGGATCTTGACGAGGGCATTGATTTTGCAGACCTTTTGGCTATGATCGCAGATATTCCCGGTCAGTTCCGTATTCGCTTTATGACCAGCCACCCCAAGGATGCTTCCAAAAAGCTTTTTGACACCATGGCATCCTCGGAAAAAATCGCAAAGCAGCTGCACCTTCCCTTCCAGTCCGGTTCCAGCCGGGTGTTGAAGGCTATGAATCGGCACTATGATCGGGAAAAATATTTAGAAGCTGTTAATTATGCCAAACAGGTAATGCCTGATCTGGTTTTGACCAGCGATGTTATCGTTGGCTTCCCCGGGGAAACGGAGGAAGAATTTGAGGAAACCATTACCCTGATTCAGAAGGTGCGGTATGATTCCCTGTTCACCTTTATTTTCTCTCCAAGAGCCGGAACACCGGCAGCAACTATGAATGATCCTACAACAAAGGAAGAAAAGAACCGCAGGTTTGACCGTCTCTGCGCTGTGCAAAATGCTATTTCCGAAGAAATTCACAGAGACTATGTGGGCAAGACCATGTTCTGCCTGATCGATGGCATCGACAAAGAGCAGCTGACCGCCCGCACCGAAGGTGGCCGGTTAGTGCGCCTGTCCGGCTCTAAGGATCTAATTGGTACATTTGAATGGATCACCATTACCGGTGCAAGCACCTGGAGCTTGACCGGCACACTTACCAATCATAATTAAATTTACAGAAAGAGGTTAAGCCAATGGCTGAATCCAAAAACGAAATGACGCCCATGCGGCGCCAATATTACCAAATTAAAGAGCGCAATCAGGATTGCATCCTGTTCTTCCGTTTGGGCGACTTTTACGAAATGTTTGATGAGGATGCCAAGCTGGCAGCAAAAGAGCTGGATCTCACCTTGACTACCCGTGATCGGGGCAAGCCAAAGGAAGAACAAAATCCCATGTGCGGTGTTCCCCACCACTCTGTAGATGCCTACATTGCCCGTTTGGTGGCAAAGGGTTACAAGGTTGCGGTGTGTGAGCAGGTGGAGGATCCCGCTCAAGCAAAGGGTATCGTGGAACGGGAGGTTACCAGAATCGTTACCCCCGGCACTGTTACCGAAAGCTGTATGCTGGACGAAAGCAAGAACAATTATATTGCCTGTTTATACGCAGACGGCGGCAAAGCAGGCCTTGCTTTCTGCGACATTTCTACGGGCGCATTTTATGCAACTGTTTGTCAGGATGCTTCTTCCGCCGCCTCTGAGTTAGGTCGCTTTGCACCTACAGAGGTAATTCGCTACGGGCGGGATTGCACCAATCCCATCTACCAGGATGCTCTGTTTCATCGGCTAAGCTGCTGTGTAAACGAAGGTAAAGCTGAACAATTTGATATTTCTGCAGCCCAAAGTGTACTGCAACAGCATTTTGGTCAGGATTTGGCAGGCTTAGGCATTGCCAGCTTTCCGGAAGCAATTATTGCCAGCGGCACATTACTGCAAGCACTGCTTAGCCTGCTGAAAAATGATCTTGCCCATATTCGTGATCTGCAATACTACACCACAGGTCTGTTTATGGATCTGGACATGGACGCCCGGCGCAATCTGGAACTGACTGAAACCATGCGCAGCAAGGAGAAAAAGGGTACACTTTTGTGGGTGTTGGATAAGACACGCACGGCTATGGGCGGCAGAACCCTGCGTAGCTGGGTAGAAAAGCCCCTGTTGGATCCTGCCGAGATCAGCCGCCGGCAAAGCATGGTGGCTGAGCTTGTGGAAAAAACCATTATCCGGGGAGAATTACAGGAAGCGCTGCGTTATGTAACAGATTTGGAGCGTACCATTACCAGAGTTGTTACGGGCTCTGTTAACGGCAGAGATCTATTGGGTCTTGCTCAAGGCCTGCGGGCACTGCCCGATGTAAAGAGCCAGCTTGCACAGCTGGACAGCCCTATGGCAAAAAAGCTGGCACAGTCCATTGACCCCTTGACAGATTGCGCCGAATTGATCGAAAACACAATTTGCGACGAGCCTCCCCTGACTGTTCGGGAAGGAAAGCTCATCCGTCCCGGTGCTGACCCTGAAGCAGACCGTCTGCGGGATATTATGAACGGCGGTCATGGCACCATTCTCGCTATTGAAGCAAAAGAACGGGAAGAAACCGGCATTCGTACTTTAAAGGTCAGCTACAACCGGGTATTCGGTTACTATATTGAAGTTTCCAAGTCCTTTATTGGACAAGTCCCGGACCACTATATCCGCAAGCAGACCCTTGCCAACAACGAGCGCTATATTACACCACAGTTGAAAGAACTGGAAGAACAGGTACTCACCGCAAAAGAGCGGCTAACAGCGCTGGAATATCAACTGTTTACCCAGCTTCGTGAACAGCTTGCCGCCCAAGCACCCAGAGTACAGATTTCCGCTGTCGCCATCGGCACTGCTGATGCAATTTGCTCCATGGCTGCGGTTGCCGTTCAGCAAAATTACTGTCGACCGGAGATCACCTTAGGTAACGACATCTGCATTACCGACGGCCGCCACCCGGTGGTAGAGAGAATGCTCACCGATTCTCTGTTCGTACCTAACGACACCGTTTTGGGTATGGCAGACAATCAGGTTACCATTATCACCGGACCGAACATGGCCGGTAAGTCTACTTATATGCGTCAGGTGGCGCTCATTGTGCTGATGGCACAGATCGGTTCTTTTGTACCGGCACGCAGCGCCCAAATCGGCATTGTGGATCGGGTCTTTACCAGAATCGGTGCCAGCGACGATCTTGCCTCCGGTCAGTCTACATTTATGGTTGAAATGTCCGAGGTGGCATCCATACTGAAATATGCTACCTCCAGAAGCTTACTGATACTCGATGAAATTGGCAGAGGTACCTCCACCTATGACGGCATGGCCATTGCCCGGGCTGTTTTGGAGTACGCCGCCAGCCCCAAGCATCTGGGCGCAAAAACCTTGTTTGCTACCCACTATCATGAATTAAGCGCCATTGAGGACGAACTTCCCAATGTTAAGAATTTTAATATTGCCGTAAAAAAACGGGGGGATAAGATGATCTTCCTGCGTAAGATCGTTCCCGGCGCTACCGATGACAGCTATGGCGTGGAGGTGGCTAAGCTTGCCGGTCTCCCCTCCAGCGTTACCTCCCGCGCCTCCCAAATTCTTACACAACTGGAAAGTCAGGCTCCAAACCGTCCTGTGTATATCCGTCAGGAAGAGCCGGACGATCAGATCACCATGATGGATATGACTCAGCAGCAGGTTTGTGCCGAGTTGAAAAATCTCAGTGTGGAAACCTTAACACCTATTGAAGCAATGAACGAATTGTACAAGCTAAAGAAAATGCTAGACTAATTACCCACCAATAGGAAGGATCTTATGAAGCTAACTATTTCTATTACCCAAAGAGAAAAAATTTTAGGATGGTTGTTGTTTGGTGCGCAGCAGTTTATATTGCCTATCGTGGTTGTAGTCATCAACGAACTTCTCCACAACCCCATGAACACCACCGAATTAAACTGTGCGATCTTTGGAATCACCTTTTTACTGTCTGTTCTGATCTTCCATCGGTTCCTGGGTCGTTCCTTCCGGCAGTTGGTAGAAAGACCCTTTTGGTGTTTGCGTGCTGCTGCCTGGGGCTTTGGTATCTACTATATCGGCACGATCGTCATCAACATAGTGCTGAGCATGGTGCCGGTTGAATTTTCTAATGCTAACGATGCAACCATACAATCCATGGCACAGGAAAATTACGGTTTGATCGTACTGTCTACCGTTATTTTTGCCCCTATCACAGAGGAACTTCTGTATCGTGGTCTGATTTTCGGTTCATTGCATAAAAAGAATCGGATCCTTGCCTATGCTGTTAGTATGACAGCTTTCAGTCTGATTCATATCGTTGGCTACATTGGTTCTGAACCGGCAACCGTACTGTTTTTAAGCTTTTTCCAATACTTACCTGCCGCCTTTGCCCTTGCCTGGGCATATGAAAAGGCAAACTCCATTTGGGCACCGATCTTGATTCATATGGCAGTTAATCAAATCTCCGTATCCTTTATGAGGTAATCCTTATGGCAAAAATCATCCAACTTTCTCCCCATATTGCAAATATGATCGCTGCAGGCGAGGTGGTAGAGCGCCCCGCCAGCGTAATTAAGGAATTACTGGAAAATGCGGTGGACGCAGGCGCTACCCAAGTTACCGTTGAGATTCGGGACGGTGGTATGACCTTCCTGCGGGTAACCGATAACGGCTGCGGCATGTCGTCAGAAGATGCCCGCACCGCATTTTTGCGCCATGCTACTTCAAAGCTTCGCACTGCCGAAGATCTGTCCGCAATTTCCACCATGGGTTTCCGCGGAGAAGCATTGGCAGCCATCGCATCGGTAAGCCGGATCGATTTGATGACCAAAACTGCCGGTTCTGTAGGCGGTATCAGCCTTTCCCTGGAAGGTGGCACAATTACAGAGGAATCCGATGCCGGTTGCCCTGACGGCACAACCATTATCATTCGGGATCTGTTCTTTAACACACCTGCCAGAATGAAATTCATGAAAAGCGATTCCTACGAAGCCAGCAAAATTGCCGAGGCCGTGTATATGCAGGCGCTTGCCCATCCTGAGGTGGCATTCCGTTTCCTGCGGGACGGCAAGGAATCTTTGTCTACGCCCGGTACAGGCAAACTTCAGGATGCTATGTATCACATCTACGGCAGAGAATGTGCCACTATGGTGCCTACAGACAGCACCTGGGAAAACTGCCATTTAACCGGCTTTGTGTCAAAGCCCACCGATTCCAGACCCAGCCGCGCCCGTCAAGTGTTCTTTGTAAACGGAAGACCTGTCCGGTCTGCTCTATTGATTCGGGCATTGGAGGAAGCTTATCGCAATCAGCTTATGAGCGGTAAGTTCCCCGCTTGTGTTTTGCACCTAAGTGTAGCTGCCAATGCTGTTGATGTAAATGTACACCCTGCCAAAACGGAAGTGAAATTCCTAAACGAAAAGGCCGTTTTTGACTGTGTACATTATGGCGTATTGGGCGCATTGAATAAGACCCAGGATCGCCCGCAAGTACAGTTCCAAAAATCTGCGCCTGCCGCACCTGCCCAACAGCACGTCTCCGTCGGCAGCACTAAGCCGGCATCAAAGTCCTTCTTCCGCACCATGAATGCAGAAGAATACCGGAATTTTGCTGATACTGTCAAAACGGCACCCCAACCGAAGCCGGAAGCCGCTGCAGTTGTTGCTTCGGCTATTTCTGAGCGATCAGTGAATCTACCTGTGCGGGAATCAATTATCATTCCGGAGGCGATTGAAAAAGCACCGGTGATTCCGCAAATAACGCCCCCTCCCCAGCCGGAACAGCAGACCCTTGCCATGCCGGATGAAGCCACATGGCGTTTGGTTGGTGAGCTTTACAATAGCTATATTTTGGTAGAACAGGGCGAAGATGCATTCCTGATTGACAAGCATGCTGCCCATGAGCGAATTCTTTTTGAGAAGCTAAAGGCAAATCAGGAGAAGATCAGCGCCCAAACCCTACTGAATCCCATCCCCTGCCGTCTGACTCCCAGCGGCGTTGCTGTATTGCTGGATAACCGCAGCACTTTGGAAAAGCTGGGTTTTGAAATTGACGAGTTTGGCGACGATACAGTTTTGATCCGTCAAATTCCCATGGACCTTAACTGGGAAGATGCCCGGGATGCTGTGGAAACGCTATCTGCAGATTTCCAATCCGGTCGCAAGGAAGATGGCTCTACTGTGCGCGATGAAATTTTGCACACAGTTGCCTGTAAGGCTGCCATTAAAGCAGGCTGGCACACAGACGAT
>JAZRNS010000023.1:0-4391 GCA_045648245.1 Faecousia sp.
TATTCCGGCGGCGCTACTTTGGCTGCTGCTGCCGGCGGAGCTGAGGTGTTCCATGTGGATGCTTCCAAGGGTATGGTTGCCTGGGCAAAGGAAAACGCCCAGTCCTCCGGTTTGGCTGACCGTCCCATCCACTGGATCGTGGATGATTGCGGCAAGTTTATCCAGCGTGAAATCCGCCGTGGCCGCCGTTATGACGGCATTATCATGGATCCGCCCAGCTATGGCCGCGGTCCATCCGGAGAAATTTGGAAAATGGAGACCAGTTTCTATCCGTTTCTGCAGGAAACGGTGAAGCTGCTGTCGGATAACCCGCTGTTCGTCATCATCAATTCTTATACAACGGGCCTTGCCCCTTCCGCTGTGGGCTATGCTTCCGACGTGGTGTTCGGCGCTGACCACGGAGGAAAGACTGCGGTAGGTGAGCTTGGTCTGCCTGTAAAATCCACTGGCTTCATGCTGCCCTGTGGCAGTACCGGCCGCTGGACACCCTGATCATGGAGGGGATACATTTGAGTGAAGCAATTCGCGTAGAACACTTGGCTTACACATATCCGGGCGTGGAAGACACGCCCGGCGTTGCCGTCTTTGAGGATATGAATCTGCAGATCGAGGAAGGCTCTTTTGTTGCTATTTTGGGAAGTAACGGATGCGGAAAATCCACACTTGCCAAGCATTTTAATTCGATTTTACTGCCCAGCGGCGGCAAGGTTTCTGTTTTTGGTTTAGATACAGCCAACGAATCAGAGCTGATTCGCATTCGCCGCACAGTTGGCATGGTCTTTCAAAACCCGGACAACCAGATCATCTCCAATGTGGTGGAGGAGGATGTGGCATTCGGTCCTGAAAACTTAGGCATTGCTGCGCCAATGATCCGCCATCGGGTAGACAATGCCCTGAAGCAGGTGGGCATGTACGAGTACCGTAACCATGCGCCCCATTTGCTTTCCGGCGGTCAAAAGCAGCGCATTGCCATTGCAGGCGTGATTGCAATGGAACCCAAATGTATCGTTTTGGATGAGCCCACAGCTATGCTGGACCCCAAAGGCAGAAGGGAAGTCATGCAGACCATCGCCAAGCTGAACCGGGAAAACGGCATTACTGTGGTGCTGATCACCCATCATATGGAAGAAGCAGCCCAGGCTCAGCGCGTCATCGTGCTGGATCAGGGCGATGTGGCGCTGGACGGTACGCCTAAGCAGGTGTTTTCTCAAATTGAGAAGCTCCATAATTTAGGGCTGGCAGCACCGGAGTCAGTGGAACTGCTTTATCAGCTAAATCAAAACGGTTTTTCTTTGGATTTGGAGAACCACACAACAGAAGATTGTGCGCAGACACTGTATGAGGCACTAAAGCCCTGACAGGTTTGACCCACAGGAGGAATCAAATTGGCACCGATTCTTGAAGTTAAGAATTTACAACATGAATATAGTGTAGGCACGCCTTTTGCACACACAGCACTGGAGGATGTATCCTTCACGGTGGAGCGGGGAGAGTTTATCGGTGTGATCGGGCATACCGGCTCCGGTAAGTCAACCCTGATGCAGCATTTGAACGGCCTTTTAAAGCCTACCTCCGGCACGATTTTGTTGGATGGAAAGGATATTTGGTCAGACAAAGCATTTACTCGCCAGTGCCGCTTTCGGGTAGGCTTGGTGTTCCAGTATCCGGAGTACCAGCTTTTTGAAGAGACGGTGTATAAGGATATCGCGTTTGGCCCGAAAAACATGGGACTTTCTGCCCATGAGATCGACCGCCGTGTGCGGAAGGCCGCCGGCTTTGTGGGTATTACCGATGAGCAGTTGGAAATGTCTCCTTTTGACCTTTCCGGCGGACAAAAGCGCCGTGTTGCCATTGCAGGTGTCATTGCAATGGAGCCGGAAGTGCTGATCTTGGATGAACCTACCGCGGGCCTGGATCCGGAGGGCAGGGAAGAAATCCTTTCCAATATCGAAGCCTATCGCCAAATGCAAAACGCTACCATTATGATGGTGTCCCATTCCATGAGCGATGTTGCCCGGATGGCCCAGCGACTGCTAGTGATGAATGATGCCCGCCTTGCCATGGATGGCACACCCAAAGAGGTGTTCTCCCGGGCGCAGGAGCTGCTGGACATGGGCTTGGATATCCCTGAGGTAACCCGGGTGTTTTTGCGCCTTTCCCAGTTGGGAGTGCCAGTAGAGCCGGTTTATACCATGGAGCAGGCGGTAACAGCCCTGAAGAAGCTGAAGGAGGGCAATATCCATGCTTAAAGATATTACACTCGGTCAGTATTTCCCGGGAAATTCGGTGATCCACCGCTTAGATCCCCGCACAAAGCTTTTGATGCTCATTGTTTATATCGTAGCGCTGTTTTCTGCAGGAGGCTGGGTCGCTTACGGACTGATGATAGCATTTTTGGCAACAGTCATCCAGGTGTCCCATGTGCCGCTGAAAGCCTTGCTTAGAGGTATGAAGCCTCTGGTATTCATCCTTGTATTTACCGGTCTTCTGAACCTGTTCTTCACAGACGGTGAGCGGGTGTTAGTACCCCTTGGCAGATTTTCTATCACATGGGAAGGCCTGGAGCGGGCAGGCTTCATGATCACAAGGATCCTGCTGCTGGTCTGCGGCACATTTTTGCTCACCTATACCACATCACCCATTTCCCTGACAGACGGCTTGGAGTCTTTGCTGAATCCGCTGAAGAAGATCCACCTGCCTGTCCATGAGCTGGCGATGATGATGTGTATTGCCCTGCGCTTTATCCCTACTTTGATCGAAGAAACGGATAAGATCATGTCTGCCCAAAAGGCAAGAGGCGCAGACCTGGAATCGGGCAATTTGTTTCAGCGGGTAAAGGCGCTGGTGCCCATTTTGGTACCGCTTTTTATCAGTGCCTTCCGCCGTGCTGATGAGCTGGCGACGGCTATGGAGTGCCGCTGCTATCACGGCGGCGCGGGACGCACAAAAATGAAGCTTTTGCGTTATAAGCGGGCAGATTATTTTACTTTCCTGGTAGGTATTTTCATCATTGCCACAGTGTTTCTTTTGCGCACTGTAGGCCTGTGAGGTTTTTATGCGCAACATTGCTCTGTTTTTAAAATATGAGGGAACGGCATACCACGGCTGGCAGACCCAAAAGGCATTGGCAACGGTACAGCAGACCCTGGAAAAAGCTATTGGCATGGTGGTTGGACACAGCGTTCATGTAACCGGCTGTGGCCGCACCGATGCCGGTGTCCATGCAAGATGTTATGTGGCGAATTTTCGCACGGAATCTACCATTCCGGCAGAACGCCTGCCCTATGCCTTAAATACCCACTTGCCTGTGGATATTGCAGTAACAAAGGCATTTGATGTCCATGACGGCTTCAATGCCATCGGTTCCTGTGCAAAAAAAGAATATACCTATACCATCTACAATTCCCGCCTGCGGGACCCGTTCTATGTGAATCGGGCATGGTTCTATCCTAAGCATCTGGACGAGAAGATCATGCAGGAAGCGGCAAGTCAGTTTGTGGGCACTCACGATTTTGCGGCAGTTCGCAGTGTGGGAACAGAGGTTAAATCTACGGTTCGAACTGTATATTATTATACAGTGGAGCGTAAGGGCGACCTGATTGAGCTGAAGGTCTGTGCCAACGGATTTTTGTATAACATGGCACGGGCAATGGCAGGCACGGTGGTCTATGCCGCAGAGGGCAAGATCAAGCCGGAACAGATCGGTGCGCTTTTGGAATCCGGTAACCGCACCGCAGCAGGGCCAACTGTACCTCCCGGCGGATTGTACATGACCCATTTGTGGTATGATGACGGCATCGAAAAATTCGAGTGCAGTGAAAATTCATAAAATGTTTTTCCTTTAACGGCAGTTCTGTGATAAAGTAAAGCACACAGAATATTCCCAAGGGAAAGGAGTGGACGGATATGCAGCCTAAAATGTGTACAAAATGTAAGAAGAATATTGCAGTGGTGTTCATCACCAAAATGGAAAACGGTGCAACCATGAACGAAGGCTACTGCTTAAAATGTGCCCGCAGCTTGGGCATTCCCCAAATTGATGCCGCTGTGAAGCAAATGGGTTTTTCCGATGAGGATCTAGATACCCTGTCCGACGAAATGAGCAGCATTTTCGGTCAGCAGGAGGGAATAGAGGGAGAGGATGACGAACGGGAAAGTCAAACTGCAACCTTCCCACTGCTGAACCAACTGTTCGGTTCTGCGCCCATGGCAGAAAAACCGGAAGAGCCTGCAAAGACAGAGGAAAAGGAAACGGAGAAGCCCAAGGGCAGCAAAAACAAAAAGCATAAATTCTTAGATAGCTATTGCATGGACTTAACCGCCCGGGCAAAGGCGGGTAAATTGGATAAAGTGATTGGCCGGGATGTGGAAACGGAGCGGGTAATTCAGAT
>JAZRNS010000024.1:0-3371 GCA_045648245.1 Faecousia sp.
TGCCGCTCTGTCAGTCCTGCCTTCCGGATCGCCTCCAAAACCGGGGGGCTATGGCGCAGAAGGCGAAGCTTATTGGCAACTGCGCTTTGGCTCTTACCCAACAATTTTGCGATCTGCTCCTGACTCATGGACCATTGGCTCATCAGGTAGCTGATGCCCTTTGCCTCCTCAATGAAATCCAGATCCTGCCGCTGCAGATTTTCCACCAGCGCCGTTGTGCCCGATTCCCGATCGTCCATATTCATAATAATACATGGGATTTCTGTAAGCCCCGCCAGTATCCCCGCCCGCAGGCGGCGCTCACCGGCAATCAGCTCATAGGCAGTTCCCACCCGGCGTACAGACAGTGGCTGTAAAATGCCGTGCTGGCGTATACTTTCTGATAGCTCCTGCAATGCCTCTTCCCGAAAAATCGTTCTAGGCTGTGCCGGATTCGGATGGATGGACCGGGCAGGCAAAAACACAACCCTTCCGGTTTCCATATAGGTTTTCAGCCGTTGGCATTGCATGGTGTGTCCTCCTGAATGTGTAGTGCATACTATTTTAATGCCTCTGCCCACCGAAAAACCACGAATGAGCGAAATGCCTTTTTAAAATCCTTCGACAGAAAGTTCCGGGTATTTGCAAATACATCGCCGTTGTGCTACAATGAAACAAATTTCAGTTTGTTGGTGTGTTTGGGGAACACACCAACAAACCGTAGGGGCGACCTGCGGTCGCAGGTCGCCCCTACACCCCAACAAACAGAAATTTACGGATTAGGAGCGTCTTTATGGAAACACGGAAATTATATTATGAAGATTGCCTTTTACGAGAATTTACTGCCAGGGTGGTAAACTGCGAACCCGCAGAAAATGGATATTATGTTAAACTTGATGCTACCGCTTTTTATCCCGAAGGGGGCGGTCAGGCCTGCGACATCGGCACACTGGGGGATGCCAATGTTCTGGATGTGCAGGAGCAAGGGGAGCAGGTGGTTCACCTGTGCGATAAACCGTTGGAGATCGGCAGTACTGTAACCGGCACGATTGACTGGGAACGCCGGTTTGATTTGATGCAGCAGCATGCAGGTGAACATATTCTCTCCGGTGTGATTTTTGAGAAATACGGCTATCACAATGTAGGCTTCCATGTGGGCAAAGAGGTTATGGAAGTAGATTTCGACGGTGTCATCCCTGCTGAGGATCTGTCCCAACTGGAGCTGGCTGCAAACAAGGCCATTTGGGAAAATACAACGATCCGTTGCTTCACCCCCGACCCGGAGGAATTGGAGCAGCTTTCCTACCGCACCAAGCGGGTGCTGCCCTGGCCTGTGCGGATCGTGGAGATTACCGGCTATGACCGCTGTGCCTGCTGCGGTATCCACACCGCCACCACCGGTCAGATCGGTCTGATCAAAATCCTAACCTGCACCAAATTCCATGCGGGTGTCCGGCTGGAAATGGTATGCGGTCAGCGGGCGTACCGTTATTTGCACCATGTTTACGAGCAGAATCGGCAAGTTTCACAAATGCTCTCTGCCAAAGTTCCGGAAACCGCCGAAGGGGTAGCCCGTTTGTGCCAGCAGCTCGCTGCAGAAAAGTTCCGGGCAAACCAAACGGAAAAGCGGCTTTTTGCCACCATTGCCGCTAACTACAAAAACCAAAAAGATGTTGTGCATTTTGAAGACGGTCTCACCCCCGGTGCGGTGCGAGAGCTGGCAGACGCCATTGGTGCCCTTTGCGACGGCATTGCCGTGGTGCTTAGTGGTAGCGACGATGCCGGCTATGCCTTCTGCCTGATTTCCAAATGCGCTGATGTGCGCCCCCTGGGCGCGGCGATGATAGGGCAGCTAAACGGCCGCGGCGGCGGTAGGCAGGATTCCTTTCAGGGCAGCCTGAAGGCCACACAAAACGAAATTGATAAATTTTTTGCAATTTTACCAAAACAAACTATTCTTTAGTTATGTGTTCCAATTTTAATCGGTAAAAAATGTTGATTTTTGCCATGTAGACACTTTACAACCAGTTTTTGTTATTGTATAATGAAACAGCATAGGGTTTATACCCAAAATGAAATTGGAGGAAACAAAAATGTCTGTAAAAGTTGCAATCAATGGTTTTGGCCGTATCGACCGTCTGGCTTTCCGTCAGATGTTTGGCGCTGAGGGTTACGAAGTTGTTGCTATCAACGATCTGACCTCTCCCGCTATGCTCGCTCACCTGCTGAAGTACGACTCCACCCAGGGCAATTACGCTGCTGCTGGTCATGTTGTTGAGGCTGGCGAGGATCACATCATTGTCGACGGCAAGAAGATCACCATCTACGCTAAGGCTAATGCTGCTGAGCTGCCCTGGGGTGAGATCGGTGTTGACGTAGTTCTGGAGTGCACCGGTTTCTACACTTCCAAGGATAAGGCTGCCGCTCACATCACTGCCGGCGCTAAGAAGGTCGTTATTTCTGCTCCCGCAGGCAACGATCTGCCCACCATCGTTTACAATGTAAACCACACCACCCTGAAGGCAGAGGACACCATCATCTCTGCTGCTTCCTGCACCACCAACTGCTTGGCTCCCATGGCTAAGGCTCTGAACGACCTGGCTTCCATCGAGTCCGGCATTATGTGCACCATTCACGCTTACACCGGCGACCAGATGATTCTGGACGGTCCCCAGAGAAAGGGCGACCTGCGTCGTAGCCGCGCTGGCGCTGTGAACATCGTTCCCAACTCCACCGGTGCTGCTAAGGCTATCGGTCTGGTTATCCCCGAGCTGAACGGCAAGCTCATCGGCGCTGCACAGCGTATCCCCACTCCCACCGGTTCTACCACCATCCTGAATGCAGTTTGCGCTAAGGCTGTTACCGTAGAGGAGATCAACGCTGCTATGAAGGCTGCTGCTACCGAGTCCTATGGCTACAATGAGGACGAGATCGTTTCCTCCGATGTTATCGGCATGCGTTACGGCTCCCTGTTCGATGCTACCCAGACCATGGTATCCAAGCTGCCCGACGGCAAGGTTCAGGTTCAGGTTGTTTCCTGGTACGACAATGAGAACTCCTATGTTTCTCAGATGGTTCGCACCATTAAGTACTTCGCTGAGCTGGCTTAATTGCTAACATAAAAAAACCGGAAGCGATTGCTTCCGGTTTTTTGCGCATAAAATCCTGCTCCCGCGTCATTCTAAACATAGCAGTGGCAGAATTACTGCGAACACAAATCACACAAAAGGGCTAATTTTTGCCTTTCTTCAAATTTTTCTAAAAAATAAGCAGATTGTTCTTGACAAAACACCCTATGGTGTATATAATAACAAAGCTGATTTCGGCTCTTATCGATTTTGGCGCAGATATGGCGGCGTAACTCAGCTGGTAGAGTACCCGGTTCATACCCG
>JAZRNS010000025.1:0-6552 GCA_045648245.1 Faecousia sp.
GTCTCCCGGCTCAAACGCATAACACCCTGATTCACAGCCCGCTGCTCCTCAATTCCGTGGTCCTGCAGTTCCAGATAGAAATGGTCCTCACCGAAAATTTGGGACATACGCAGCGCATACTGCTTTGCTGCTTCATAGTCCTCGTCCATCAGGTGCTGGGCAACGCCGCCGGCTAAGCAGGCAGAAGTTGCGATCAGACCCTCGTGGTACTTTTGCAGCAGTTCAAGGTCTACGCGGGGCTTGCCGTAGAATCCGTGCATAAATGCTTCAGACACCAAAAGGCATAAATTTTCATAGCCCTTCCGGTCTTTACACAGCAGAACCAGGTGGTACGGATCGTTGTCGATTCCGTGGACGCGATCCTCCATGCCCCGGCGGGCAACATAAACTTCACAGCCAATAATGGGCTTAATTCCCGCGGCCTTTGCCGCCTTATAAAAGTCGATACAGCCATACATAACACCGTGGTCAGTAATGGCTATGGCGGTTTGTCCCAGCTCCTTTGCCCGGTCCATGATACCGCTGATCCGGCAAGCGCCGTCCAAAAGGCTGTACTCTGTATGAACATGCAGATGCACAAAACTCATGCGCTCGCCTCCTTCGCCATTGCAACCAGCTTCTTCAACCGGTGGTTCATGGCCGGTTTTGTAATGGGCGGCTCCATAAGTGCCGCCAGTTCTGTAAGAGAATACTCCGGATTCTCTTCCCGCGCTTTGGCTGCCTGCAACAGTTTTTTCGGCAGACTTGCATAAACACCCCGTTCCTGAAGAATCCGGATTGCAGAAAGCTGCTCCTGGGCAGCATCCACAACCTTGGAGGTATTGGCATCATCACAGTTACAGCGGCGGTTAACTTTATTGTTCAGTTCCTTTTCAAGCCTTGCTTCCATAATACCCATAGCCGCGACCGGGGCGCCCAGATAAGTCAGCACATCGCTAATGCGGTCGCTTTGCTTGAAATACAGCACCTGCCCCCCCGCCCGGGCGGCAGTTTTGGGAGAAAAGCCAAGTACCTCTTCCATGAGACTAAAGGTCTCTCGGGCCACACTTCTATGGTTGGTAGTCAGTTCCAAATGATAGCCCTTGACAGGATCTGTTACCGAACCGCCTGCCAAAAATGCGCCCCGTAAAAATGCGCCCTTGCAGCAGCTTTCCTCCACCACAGGCAGATTCAAATGCAGACACAAGGTATCCTTCATATCAAAACCGTAGGTGTTCATGATGGTTTCGATTTTATTGGGGTCAGTGATTTGGAAAATCAGTTTTCCGGTGGCGTTCTCCTCCGGCAAGCTATCAAAGCTCAGGTGAAATGCCTTTTTAAACAGTTTGGGAAGGTTTTGGCCAAATTCCCGGCTTTCCGTAATAATGCGGATGCCGTCTGCGCCAAAGCTGTTACAGAACAAAAGAATGCCAAAACACTCAGACAGCGCACAGCAGCGCTTTTGGGGCACACTGCGGCATATTTCAGCCCTTGCGCCGGCAGAAAACGAAACAGCCATATCAAACCTTCCTTTCTTTTGAATTTTTTATAAGTTTACCAAATACGCACTTCCGGCTGCAGGCGGATGCCGGTATTTGCAAATACTTTATCTGCAACCTGCTCCAGCAAGGCACGCACATCCGCTGCGGTAGCCGCGCCTAAATTCACAGCAAAGCCTGCGTGCTTTTCAGAAATTGCTGCATCGCCAACCCGGAAGCCCTTCAGTCCAGCCTGATCGATCATCGCCGCTGCATAACCGGATTGGGGGCGCTTGAATGCGGAGCCGGCAGAGGGCAGCTCCAAGGGCTGGGATGCCTTTCTGCGACCCATCAAATCCTGCATCAATGCCCGGATCTCCTCCTCCGGCTTTTTCTCCAGCCGGAACACAGCTCCCAGCACAATACCGCCCGATTCTTCCAAGCGGCTGTGGCGATAAGAAAATTCCATTTCTTTGCAGGAGAAAGTGCGGACAGAGCCATCTTCAGCCATCACATCCACACTTACGCACACCTGACAGATTTCCCCGCCGTAGGCACCTGCGTTCATGTACACACCGCCGCCTACTGTACCCGGGATGCCGTGGGCAAATTCCAGACCGGACAGCCCCTGCTTTGCAGCAAATACCGCCGCTCTTGTCATGGTTACACCTGCGGCCACATAAATATCTGTCTCACTCAACCGCTCCATGCCGTCCAGGCTGTCCTTCAAACAGATGACCAAGCCATCCATTCCCTCGTCCGGTGCAAGCACATTGGTTCCTGCGCCCAGAATAGCAGTTTTGCAGTCCAATAAAGCGGACGCTTTTAAAATTTTCTTTAATTCTTCAACTGTTTTTGGAAAAGCCATAACCTCCACAGGGCCGCCGATGCGGAAGGAGGTATGTTTTACCATTGGTTCGTTGAATTGCATAGTAATTTCCGGCAAAAGACCGGAAATTTTCTGTTGAAAAGTTGTCATATTCATCATAAACGCCTCCGGGTGTATGATCTATTACAGTATATCACACCCGCAATAAATATGCAACGAAAAACCATACTTTCTTTCATAAAAAACAGCAACGAAGACACACTAAAATGCATCTTCGTTGCCTGTTTGAAATTCATTATTTTTCCACGATCTCCAGGATCTCCATAGGGCATGCCTTTACGCAAATACCGCAGGACAAGCACTTGGATGTGGGACCTTCTTTAGGTGCAACCATGACCTTCATGGGACATTCCTCTACACACTTTCCGCAGGCGGTGCAGAGCTTCTTGTTGATCATGTACACACCGGTCTTAGGATTCTGGGTAATGGCACCGGCTTCACAGACTCTTGCACACTTGCCACACTGGATACAGGTCATGGGCTTTGCAGCGCCATTCTTCTCCACAATACGGATGCAAGACAGATCTTCATTAAATTCCTTGTAGAAAGCAACAGAGCATGCACGTACACATTCCAAACATGCCATGCACTGGGCATCTTTTTTCACAACGAGCTTCTTCATGAAAAGAACTCTCCTTTTTTATATTTTCTCCATTATTATACAAAAACTACAGGAAAATGCAATGGTATATTTTCGTTTTTTTGCGAAACAGGATAAAACTTCCCGGTCTATTTTGAAATTTTGCGCAAATACTACCTATGAACCAACAAAACAGGAGGTTAGTTCATGAAAAAGCTTGGCATTTTCGCATTGGCGCTGGCACTGATGGCATCACTGGGCGCTTGTGGTAGAAAAGACAAAAATGTAACCACCCCCACAACCGTTGCCCCCACAACAATGCCCACCACGCCCAGCACCCACGCCACCGTGGATACGGTTCCCGAGACTTCTTTCCCCGACATGACTGATGATTTTACTATCATGGAAACTACTGAGGGAAATTTGGGTTCCACCGGCGCAAACGACGAACCTTTCGGCAAATAAAAATAAGCGCTCCATTATGGAGCGCTTATTTTTATAAAATCGTAATATAACGCAGAATGTTTTTCTGCATCTTCTTTGCCGCTTCCACTGCTGCTATCGTATGATCCTGACCGGTTTCTTTCCACGCTGCTGTTACGGTTTCACCGGCGCACACCGCCGCACCGTGTCCAAACTGATCAAAGACAAGGCTGCAGTTTTTTGCGTTGGCATTGGGATAGTCGTAGCCATCTACAAGCAAAAACAGTTTGGGGTTCTTACTGCGCAGCAAACGGAGGCTGTCCGGTGCATTGGCTGCACAAGTACCCCCAAGCTGGGAATAACCGCAGCGGCTGACCAAGCTTTCCCCCAGACGGCTAACAATATCCGCTGCCGCCTGATAAACAAAGCGGGAGCCGGTCATCAGGTCCTGCAATTCCGAAGCGGAACGGTTGGGGGTGCGCAGGGCAACAAACAACGTCTTTTCTGTTTCCTTTAGCTGTTTGGCAATGGGTTTGATGCTATCGCTGCCAAGGTAGGGCTTAATAATCAAGCCGTTAAAATTGCCCCCTGCCAGTTGACTTTCCAGCAACTCCCACTCCCCTGCCGGTGTATCCAGCAGGGCATAGTAGCCGATATTCGTGGCCTGCCGCAGTAGTCGTTCCAATACCAGCAACCCCTCAGGACCTAACAGTGCAAAACGGCTCAAGGAAAAACGGACTGCCGGCACGGTCTCCTGCAGGCAAGCAAGATAGTCCATACAAACCTGCTCATAAGCCGGCAAAAACGCCCCTGCCTGCTCTAATATCTCGCCGGGAATCATAGACGCATTCATATTCAGGTCGATCACAGAAGGATTTTTCAGTTTTCGTATTTTCAGTTGCAATGTATCTACGGACATACCTGTTGCCCCCTCTTTTTTCTTTAGTATAACATATTTTTCCTGCTGTGAAAAGAGAAACCTTTCCAACTTTCTTTTTTATACTGCAGGGCATACTAATGGCGAAGGGAGGTGCTTTTATGCAGGTAAAAGGTTTGGCGATCACATTAGGCGTGGGTGCAGCCGTTGGCGCTGTTGCCATTATGATGATGCCCCGAAACAACCCCACCCGCCGGCTGGCTGCAAAGGCAGCAGACAAGGTGGAAAATATGGCATGGAGGGTATCTGACAAGCTCACACAGGAATTTGACCTGTAAACCCTTCTTGCAAAAACCGCCAGCCATCATTTTTGATGGTTGGCGGTTTTCTTTAATTCACTTTTACCTGACCGTCTTCTACGCTGATATGCAGCTTGGAAATGGGTCTTTCAAAAGAATCGATAATGCGCTCAGAAATGGGATCTTCCAAATTACGCTGAATGGTTCGGCGCAAATTCCGGGCACCGTAGGTTACAGAATAAGCCTCATCTACCAGATACTGACGAATGGATTCCTCCCAGGTCAGCTCCAGGCCCCGATCCTTGAGACTGTTTTTCAGTTCCTCCAGCATAATATCCGCAATACCCAGAAAGTTCTCCTTTGTCAGGTGGTTAAAGGTAATGATCTCATCTACACGGTTGATAAACTCTGGACGCAAGAACTCCTTCAGGGCGCCCATAGTCTTCTCCTGTGTTTGGTCTGCATCGGTTTTACCAAATCCCAAACCGCCTACACGGCCCTCCGAGCCGGCATTGGATGTCATGACAACAATGGTATTTTCAAAGTTGACGGTTCTGCCCTGGGCATCGGTAATGCGCCCGTCGTCCAACACCTGCAGCAGGATGTTCAACACATCCGGGTGGGCCTTTTCGATCTCATCAAAGAGCACCACACTGTAAGGCTTACGGCGGATCTTCTCGGTAAGCTGACCTGCCTCGTCATAGCCTACATAGCCCGGAGGCGAGCCGATGAGCTTGGAAACGGTGTGCTTTTCCATATACTCAGACATATCCAAGCGAATCAGAGAATCCACAGAATCAAACAGATCGTTTGCAAGGCACTTTACAAGCTCTGTTTTGCCAACGCCGGTAGGACCAACAAAAATAAAGGACACCGGGCGCTTTTTGGGGCTGATACCCACCCGATTTCTGCGAATTGCCTTTGCAACTGCATCTACGGCGTGATCCTGTCCCACGATATGCTCCTTCAAGCGATCTGCAAGCCCCTTGATCTGCTCATACTCCTGGGCTTTGATCTTAGAGGCGGGAATCTTCGTCCACAATTCGATGATGCGTGCCAGATTTTCAATGGTAACGGCCGGAGGCGGAACTTGCTCCAGCTTCGCGATTTCTTCAGAAAGCTGACACAGCTTACTGCGCAAAATTGCGATGCGCTCAAAGTTCTGATTTTCCGTATCCTCATTGAGCATACGCAGCTCCAGCTCATAATCGTCCCGCTCTTTTTTCAACTCCGCAAGCTGGCTGATCTCCTTGCAGCGCAGGTTCAAGTCAGAACAAGCCTCGTCCAGCAAGTCGATTGCCTTATCCGGCAAGAAACGGTCGGTAATATACCGTTCTGCCAAAATGACACACTGGCGAGCAATTTCCGGCGATATGGTAACGCCGTGGAACTGGGCATAGCTTTTGGCAATACCCTGCATGATCTGACTAGCCTCCTCAACGGTAGGCTCCGCCACAGACACAGGCTGAAAGCGACGCTCCAGGGCCGCGTCCTTTTCAATATGCTTGCGGTATTCGTTAAAGGTGGTAGCACCGATCACCTGAATTTCAGCCCGGGAGAGGGCAGGCTTGAGAATGTTTGCCGCATTCATAGAGCCTTCCGCATCGCCGGCTCCCACCAGGTTGTGCACCTCATCAATTACCAGAATGATATTGCCGCAGGCCTTGATTTCTGTAATCAGGCTCTTCATACGGCTTTCGAACTGGCCACGGAACTGTGTGCCCGCCACCAGCGCGGTCAGGTCCAGCAAAAAGACCTCCTTATCCCGCAGCTTGTAGGGCACTTCACCGGCTGCGATCCGCTGTGCCAAGCCCTCGGCAATAGCGGTTTTACCCACACCCGGCTCACCGATCAGGCAGGGATTGTTTTTCTGGCGGCGGTTCAGAATCTGAATTACCCGCTCCGTTTCCACATCCCGGCCAATCACTTTATCCAATTTACCCGCCTTTGCCCGGGCGGTTAAGTCCATGCAATAGCTATCTAAGAATTTATGCTTTTTGTTTTTGCTGCCCTTGGGCTTCTCCGTT
>JAZRNS010000026.1:0-13163 GCA_045648245.1 Faecousia sp.
TCATTATAAACAGCATTTTTTTCACTGGGATCACCTTCCTGTTTTTATTATACCATCGGCACTATAAATCGCAAGAGAAAATGGTAATTTTTACGGTTCATTCAAATTTGTGTATACACAAAAATGGGTGCGCTGATTTCAGCGCACCCATTTGGAACTATATTTAGATAATGTGCAAAGCGATCAGCACCTGCAGCACAACGAATGCCACATAGATGCCCAGCAGTGCAAAGCCCTGCCAGCGGAACAGCTTCTTTTTAAACACAGCAGGCAGTGTCATCAGAGCCATCACGCCAACCATCAAAGGCAGCTCCATAACCAAAGAGGTGTTCTGTCCGAAGATGGTGCTTCCTGCAGGAACGGTGAAGGGAGACAGGGTAACTGCCACACCGGAAACCAGCACCAGATTGAAGATATTTGCACCGATGATGTTGCCCAGGGACAGTGCGCCGTGGCCCTTTGCCAGGGCGGTAACAGCCGTAACCAGCTCCGGCAGGCTGGTGCACAGGGCAACGATGGTAACGCCCACCACTTCTGTGGGGATACCGGCCATAGTAGCCAGAGAAACAGAAGAACCCTCCAGCATATTTGCGCCCAAAGCGATCAAACCGGCGCTGACGATCAGGACCAAAATATCCTTCAGCAAAGAGCCTTCTGCACTTTCTTCCTCTTCATGCTCATCGGCAGCAACGGGATTTTTGAAGCCCTGACGGATGGTCATGGTCATGTAGATGGCAAACACAATGAGCATCACAATGCCAAGCCACCGGTCAAATGTGCCAAAGCCGTAAGCGGCCAGCAGGTAGATGGCAGCGGAAATGAAGAAGAAAATAACGGGCATCACGATCGCCTTCCGGTTTACAGGAGCAGGCCGGATGGCAATGGTCAGCGCGGCAATCAGAGAAGTGTTGCAAATGATCGAGCCGATGGCGTTGCCGTAGGCAATGGCGCCGTTGCCATTGACCGCAGCGGTGGCAGAAACCATCACTTCCGGCAGGGTGGTGCCGATAGAAACCACGGTTGCGCCAATAATAATTTCCGGAACGCGGAACCGCTTTGCAATGCCGGTTGCGCTGTCCACGAACCAGTCGCCGCCTTTGATCAGCAGCACAAGACCCACAGCGAACAGCGCCAGGGAACCGATCAGGGTGTCGGTCAGACCGTTGTACCAGGATAAGAACGCTTGTAACATATTTCAAAACTCCTTTTTGCCGACATTCCCGCCGGCGATTTTCCATAAAAAAACCCCGCACAGCAATGCTATGCGGAACTGCCCGAAGGAAATCATGCATAGCGCTACCGGTACACATGAGTCTCGCGATTAAAAGCAAGCCAGACCTTGCGGCCGGGAATGTTGACAAGCTACGCCATAGCGCTCGCTACTCCCTCATTGGATATATTTACAGAAATATCCTAACACGCAAGCCAAAAAATGTCAACGGGTTTTTAGGCAGGACCGCCCTTAGGCAAGACACTTTTGTTTTATCCATTTTCTATGAAAAGTATACTGACGCTTGTATTTTTCCAATCTTTGCGTTATAATGCAGATATTACTACTCCACCGGAGGTATGATTTATGGCAAAGAAACCCGTTTTGGTCGTTATGGCCGCAGGTATGGGCAGCCGTTACGGCGGCCTGAAGCAGATCGATCCCGTAGGCAGCTGCGGCGAGGCGATTTTGGACTTTTCTCTGTTTGATGCCCATGAAGCAGGCTTTGAGACCGCTGTTATTATCATTAAGGAAGCCATCGCAAAGGACTTTATGGAGACCGTCGGCGCACGACTGGAAAAGTGTCCCATGGAGATCCGCTATGCTTATCAGGAGATCCACAAGATCCCTGAAGGCTTCTCCATTCCCGCTGACCGGGTAAAGCCCTGGGGTACCAGCCATGCTGTGCTGTGCGCCAAGGACGAAATTGACGGCGCACCCTTCGCTGTTCTCAACGCAGACGATTACTACGGCAAGGACGCTTTCAAGGTGATGTACGATTATCTGTCCAATCTGGAGGCAGATTCCACCGACTTCTGCATGGTGGGCTATCAGCTGGACAACACCGTTACTGACCACGGCAGCGTTGCCCGTGGCGTTTGTGCAACCGACGAGCAGGGCTACCTGACCGCCATCGTGGAACGCACCAAAATTGAAAAGTATGACGGCGGGATCCACTTCACCGAGGGCGACGGCGCAACCTGGACCGATCTGGATCCCAAGACCCCTGTTTCTATGAATATGTGGGGCTTTGCACCCTGCTTCCTGGATGCTTTGCAGGCAGGTCTGCCGGAATTTTTGGCAAACAATGTACCCACCAATCCCCTGAAGGCAGAATATCTGCTGCCCACCACCGTTGCCGGTATGCTGAAAGACGGCAAGGTAACGGTTAAGGTTTTGCGCTCTGCAGATAAGTGGTACGGTGTAACCTACGCAGCGGACAAGCCTATGGTGGTTGCTGCCCTGAAGGCACTGACCGACGCCGGTAAGTATCCTACCACCGGCCTTTGGAACTAAGAAAAAGGGTCTGTTGCAAAATGTAGAATTTTGCAACAGACTTTTTCTTCTTATGGAAAAATCCTTCGGTGTTGGATGTAGGGGCGATCAATGATCGCCCCTACAAGTGCTACCGATCTTTTTTTGTATTTAGCAACAGCCCTTTTTAATTCTGATACTGCACCTTTTTGTGGCTGTGGAATATCTTGGAATGAGCGGCTTAAATGTCGCCAACAAAAATTCTGGAGGTATTTCTTATGTGCAACAATAACGGTTTCTGCGGCGGTAACATTTGCTGGATCATCGTTCTGATCCTCATTCTGTGCAACTGCGGTGGCGGCTCCTTCCTGGGCGGCGGCAATGGCTGCTGCGAAAACAACTGCGGCTGCTGCTAAGTAAACAAAGAGGGCACCCTCTCGGGTGCCCTTGTTTTTTACACTTCTGCCGGGACTTTGTTGCTCCAAACCAAGTTTTTGGGATAGAAAAAACGGATTTTTTCTTCTGCAATGGAAAACTCCACAGTCTGTCCCATGCGCAGCTCTCCGTCCAAATTGATAGGTGTGGGCTTGTCGCAGACCACCCGCAATTTTTCTGTTCGGAAGTGGCGAACCAAATGGGGCAGTTCCTTATATCGGCCGTTTTTGTACATACCCACCACCTGGGCAACCTGCAACCGGGACACCTTACTGACCACCAGAACATCCATTTTGCCGTCGGCAGGATCTGCCTCCGGCACCGGATTGAAGCCGCCGCCGTAGAATCTTCCGTTGCAGGCACATACCATGGTCTGCTCCCCGTGGATTTTCTCCCCGCCTACCTCGATCACATAATGCTCACTGATACCTTTTATTACATTGACCACCGTGGATGCGGCATAGGCACGGAAGCCGTGGAGCAGGGGAAAGCGCTTATAGCGGGAAACATCGGTGCCAATGCGGGCATCTAATCCAATGGAGCAGATGTTCAAACTCAAATCCTCGTTGCATCGGATCAGATCGAAGGTAGCTTCCGCACATTCTGAGAAGTTGGAAAGATCCCGGAAGGCTTCCGGCTTGTTGAAGATCCGGATAAAATCGTTTCCGCTGCCGCCGGCATACACCGAAACGGCGGCATTGGGGTAGCCTGCTGCGCCGGAAACCACTTCGTTGAGAGTGCCGTCGCCGCCACAGGCATAAATACGGTATTCTTCCCCGGACTGGGCAGCTTCTCTTGCCAGCCGGCGGCAATCACCGGGTGCGGCAGACACTTCAATGCGATAATCCTGCCCTGCAAAAACCTTTTCAATTTCTTCCCGGCAGCGCGCCGTCCGGTCGCTGCTGCCGGCGGCAGGATTGATGATAAACAGATGCTTCATTTATTTCTTCCTTCTGCTGTTATCGGTAAACATATAGTAATCACATTTGATCTTGCCGTTGTAGAACTTCCGTTTCTTGTCTGCCCGACAACCGAAATAATGCTCAAATTCCGGCTCAGAGGTAATGACAAATTTCTTCCAGTTGTTGGCAAATTTCAGGTGTCTGCCCAAGGCGCTGTAGAGCCTGTGAGCGCTTTGCTGTTCCATCATGCGCTCGCCGTAGGGCGGGTTGCACACGATGATACCGGACTCTGCCGGCAGCGCCATTTTGGTTGCGTCTCCGTCTTTAAAGGTTACGCAATCGGAAACGCCGGCTTTCCGTGCATTGGCAAAGGAAAGGGATACACAGGACGGGTCGCTGTCTGAGCCGACGATTTGATACTTGCCGTTAAATTCTCTGTCTTTTGCCTCTTCCTTTGCTTTTGTCCATACCTCTCTGGGAATCCAGGGGTATTCCTCCGCGGCAAAATGGCGGTTTAAGCCGGGGGCGCGGTTTTTGGCGATCAGCGCCGCCTCAATGGGAATGGTGCCTGAACCGCAGAAGGGATCCCAAAAATATTCCTTACCCCGATAGCGGGCAAGCTGGATCATCCCGGCAGCCAAGGTCTCATGCAAGGGGGCATCGTTACCCACAGCCCGGTAGCCGCGCTTATGCAGACCCTGCCCGGAGGTGTCCAGCGACAAGGTTACCTGATCGTTCAAAATGGTAAAGTGCAGCTGAAATTTTCCCCCCGTTTCCGGCAGCCAGGAAATGCCGTACTTTTCGCCCAAGCGGCGGGAGGCGGCTTTTTTTATGATCGCCTGACAGTCAGACACGCTCATCAGCTGGCTGTTCAGGCAATGTCCCTTCACCGGGAACTGTCCGTCAGCAGGGATAAAATCCTCCAAATTGGCACGGTACACCCCCTGAAACAGCTCCTCAAAGGACTTGGCTTCAAATTGCGCTAGCACCACCATGATCCGCTCACCGGTGCGCAGGCAGATATTTGCCTTTGCCAGGGCATATTCGTCGCCGGTAAAGAACACCCGCCGGTCTTCTACCCGAACATTTTCCATATTCAGTCGCCGAAGCTCATCTCCGGCCAAACCCTCCAGCCCAAACAGGCACGGGGCGATTAACTTTAATTCCATAGCTTCTCCTTTTGTGTATTGCGGCGGCTTGCTGCCGCCGTGGCGCTTAGGGTATGATCTTGCTTTTCTTCAAATACCGCTCTTCTTCCGAAAAAACACAGCCGCAGTATTTCTGCATATAAAAGCCCAATTCCCGGGCTTTTTCCTGTCCGGCTTTGAAATAAGGCCGGAAATCCCGATATAAAAATTCCACGCCGTACTCTGCCGCCGCTCTTTGGGCCACTTCCTTCATCAGCTCGTGGTTTTGATAGGGGCTGATAAACAGGCTGGCAGTAAAGCTGTCAAAGCCGCCTTCCTTTGCCTGCCGGGCAGTTTCAAACAGCCGCATTTCATAGCACTTTCCGCAGCGGTTTTCAATATCCCCGGCTACCGCTCGCACAAAGGGGCGCAAGGCATAGTCGTTTTTTTCAATCAGGGGCAGATCGATGGTCTGGGCATATTCGCGCAGGCAGTTGCGCCGGGCGCGGTACTCTGTAAAGGGGTGGATGTTGGGGTTATACCAAAAGCCCGTAACTTCCAAACCGTCTGCCCGAAGCACATCGATACACTGGTTGGCACAGGGGGCGCAGCAAATATGCAAAAGGGTCTTCATAGAAATCTCCTTGAAAGCTTTTCTTCATTATACCATTAAAATTGAAAATTGAAAGTTGAAAATTGAAAATTATTTTGCCAGGCTGCGCACGCATTTTGCATTTTGCCTTCCCTGTTACACCGTTCGGTTTTATTCGCAAAACAGATATGGTATAAACAACCTTGACGGCAGCTTTCTTTCAGGTTATCATGGTGAAAAAGGAGGGAGCCGCTGTGGAAGATCTTGTTTTTATGGACGCGGCGCTGGAACTGGCTGAACAAGCCGCCCGGGAGGGCGAAGTTCCGGTTGGCTGTGTGATCGTGCGAAACGGCGAAATCGTAGGCAGAGGTCGCAACCGGAGAGAAACAGAAAAAACCGCTTTGGGTCATGCAGAGATCGAAGCCATTGCCGATGCCTGCAAAAATTTAGGCGGCTGGCGGCTGTGGGATTGCACGCTGTATGTAACCTTAGAGCCTTGCCCCATGTGCGCCGGTGCCATCATCAATGCCCGCATCCCCAGAGTGGTTTATGGGGCAAGCGACGATAAATACGGTGCCTGCGGCTCTGTGTGCGATCTGTTTTCCATGGATTTTAATCACCACCCCGCGGTGGAGTGGGGCATACGGGAGGAAGAAAGCAAGGCACTTTTGCAATCCTTTTTTGCAGATCTGCGCCAAAGCCTCCGTTTCCGCCCAAAGTGGCAAAAACCAACAATATAGCGAGAGAGAAAGGGTACGCCTAAGGGCGCACCCTTTCTTTTTCCCTAAGGGAAGGAAGTTTTATGAACCGGCGAAAGAAATATTTGCAAGTAGGTGCGGTGGCGATCTTATGTGGGCTGATCATGCAGTTATCCCTATGGCTGCCCTTTCCGCTAACCGCAGAAAATCTATTGTGCGCCATGGTGTTTTTGGAGACCGGACGGGTGGTCCACCCAACCCCGGAAAACCAAAAAACCACAACGCCCCTTCGCCTGCAGCCGGCGCTGAACAAGCCGGGACAGGCACAGCCCGCTGCCTTTCATTCTGCCGATGCCCAACTGGTGCAGCTTCGCAATTATAGCGGCTACGACATCGCGGTGCCATCCTTTTTGCAGCAGCCCCTTTCCTGGGACCTGACCGCCGATGACCCAACTGTTCTTATTCTCCATACCCACGCAACAGAAAGTTATGTAAACCAAGAGGCCTATGCAGAAACCGCGTCCTACCGCACCTTGGACCAGCAGTATAATATGCTTTCTGTGGGGGAGTATGTGGCAGGGGTATTGGAACAGGGGGGCATTTCCGTGCTCCACGACCGCACCCTCCACGACTATCCCTCCTATAACAGCGCATATTCCCAGTCCCGGCAGACCCTTTCCCAATATTTAAAGGATTATCCTTCTATCCGGCTGGTGCTGGATTTGCACCGAGACTCCGTTACAGACGATGGGGGCAGTCAGATAGGCTATACCCAGCAGACACCCCGGGGTACTGCCGCCCAGCTCATGCTGGTGGTGGGCAGCGATTCCGGTGGGCTTTCCCACCCCAACTGGCGGGAAAATCTTTCTCTGGCCGTAAAGCTGCAGGCGCAACTGGAAAAGGCCTGTCCGGGCATTTGCCGACCTATTAATCTGCGTGCTTCCCGTTTTAATCAGGACTTATGCACAGAAATGCTGCTGGTGGAAGTGGGCGCGGCGGGCAATACCCGGCAGGAGGCCCTGCTGGCGGCAGAATACCTTGCACAGGCCGTCCTTGCCCTGGCGCAGGGCAGCCAGTTTAATGGGTAGTTTCTTTGTTTCCACTGCGCTCCACGCAGAACGACGGGGATTCCGAGGGAGCGAAGCGACCGTGGGAATCTCCATCGTCTTTTGTAGGAGATTGCCGCGGGCGCGCTGCGCCCGCGCAATGACACAAAGGTTTGCGGCGGGAGCAAGCCCCCGCCCTACGGAACGGCCTGACAGTAGGGCGGCTTTTTCTTATTTTCAATTTTATAAAAAGTTCCACCAGTTGGGACGGTGGGCATCTGCCATACTGCTGATCAGCCGACCAAGCTGGGCACAGCAGGCAGCAAAATGGGGTACTTCCCCGGCTTGGGCGTATACCTCCATTTCTGCAAACATCTGATCGATCTCATCCATCGGGGTATGATCTGCCACACTGGCTGAGAAATGCCAGAATTTCTCCCAGTCCTGTTTTGCCTGATGGGCAAGCGCTTCTGCCTGTACCATGTCCCCCCGCAGTGCCAGATCACAGGCTTGTTCCAATGCCTTCTCTGCCGGGGTATGCAACCGGTCCATGGCCATATGGATTCCAATTCCCAGCACCAAAAATACCACTAAAATACCTATACCCAAGTAAAACCGTTTTCCCATATTACGCCTCCTTGGGGTAGAACACAATGTGGTCTGCCTGATCCACCGTTAAAAGCCAGGTGTTATCCACCGTAGCATCCCGCTGCTGCAACACCTTTTCCACCCACGCCCTGTCCTTTTTCGCCTGCACCAGATTTTCCGTAAGCACCCGCCCGTCAGATACCAGAGTGATGGGCAAAAATTGCCGGGTAGCCTGAATGCCTGCATCCTTTGCGCTGGCAGGCTTTTCTTTGGGGTAGGGGAATACAGAAAGGTTGCCGTTGGTTTCCAAAATGGCATACTGCACCGCCCGCAGATCCAGCACATCCTTTTCCCGCAAATGCCCGGTAAGCTCGTCCAAAGTAATACGAGTCTTGCGCATATTCTGCTGTAAGGGCTTGCCGTTCTCCACCAGAATCACCGGCTTGCCGCACAAAATTCGCCGCAGCTTGATGCTTTGCAGGGACAAGCCTGAAAGCACCAGTTCCACCCCCAAAACTGTCAGGATCGGCAAAAGTCCCGAATATAAGGGGATCCCCCCGTCCTGCATGGGGATGGCTGCCAGATTGGCAACCAGCATGGTTACCACAAATTCTGCCGGCTCCATCTGCCCGATCTGCCGCTTGCCCATCAGCCGGATCACAAGGATCAGCACCAAATATAACACGATCGTTCGTACATAAGATAAAATCATTTTCCCACCTCTTTTGCCTAGTCTTCGCAAAAGAGGAATTTTTATGCAACGGCCTCCCTCGCAATGACGAGGAAAGTCGAGGGTGCTGCTGATTTTCGATTTTCCATTTTCGATTAAAAAAATAAGTTCTTGACTTTTTTAAGCAAGTCCTTTATAATACATGAGCCTGCGTGTGCAGGCATATCCTTGCTCTCGGCGCGACCGAGGGCCAAAAGTCCAAAAGGAGGTGCAAACAACATGGCTAAGATCACCGGTAAGTACGAGGTGCTTTACATCGTCGACCCTGCACAGGGCGAGGAGGGCATCGCCGCACTTGTGGAAAAGTTCAAGGCAATGGTGGAGGCGGAGGGTACTCTGTCCAACATCGACGAGTGGGGCAAGCGTCGTCTTGCATACCCCATCAACGATCTGAACGAAGGCTACTATGTTCTGATGAACATGGAGACCAAGCCCGAGTTCCCTGCAGAGCTGGAGCGTGTGATGAAGATCACCGACGGTATCCTGCGCTGCATGATCGTCGCTGTGGAAGCTTAAGGAGGAAACAACTATGCTTAACCACATCGTCATTATGGGTCGCCTGACCCGCGATCCCGAGCTGCGCCGTACAGGCAGCGGCATTGCTGTTACTTCTTTCTCTCTGGCAGTTGACCGGGATTTCGGAAAGAACGAGAACGGCGAGAAGGAAACTGACTTCATCGATTGTGTCGCATGGCGGCAGACCGGCGAGTTTGTGTCCAAGTATTTCACCAAGGGCCGTATGGCTGTGGTGTCCGGTCGTCTGCAGATTCGCAGCTGGACCGACAAGGACGGCAACAAGCGCCGCACTGCGGAAGTCGTGGCAGACAATGTCTACTTCGGCGACAGCAAGCGTGAAGGAGATAGCATGGGTGCTTATTCTGCGCCTGCTGCTCCCGCTTTCGGGGGTTATTCCGCTCCCAGCGCTCCGGCATCTGATTTTGCGATGCTGGACGATAATGATGCCCAGTTACCCTTCTAAAATACTTGACTTTTCTATCTTAACAAGGAGGTAATTACCATGGCTAACGAACAGCGTGTTCGTCCCCGCAAGCGCAAGAAGGTATGCGTATTCTGCGTGGACAAGGTTACCAGCATCGATTACAAGGATACTGCCAAGATCCGCCGTTACCTGTCCGAGCGCGGCAAGATTCTGCCCCGCCGTACTACCGGCACTTGCGCAATTCACCAGCGCGACCTGACCACCGCTATTAAGCGTGCTCGTCAGATTGCTCTGCTGCCCTACGTTGCTGAATAATTCAATTACAAAAGGGTCTGTTGCAAAATTCTGTATTTTGCAGCAGACCCTTTCTTCTTATGAAAATAATCCTTCGATGGTGGATGTAGGGGCGATCAATGATCGCCCCTACAAGTATTTTTTGTATTTTGCAGCAGACCCTTTTTAAGGAGATTGCCACAACCAGTCTACGGACTGGTTGTGGCAATGACACTAACTTAATGACAGTGATCTGTGATGGGTGTTTTGCTCATTCGTCTTTGTAGGTTGCGCCCACGGGGGTTACCACCGGTGTGCCGTCCCGGTTCAGCAGCACCGTCATGCCGCCGCCATAACCGGACTGGGTGCAGACATAATTTACGCCTGTTTTCTTATCCACCCAAATTTCCATACTTCGAGCAAATCCGCCTTGGGAATACACACGCACAAAGCGGTTTTCTTTTTTTGCCATTTTATTTTTCCTTTACTGCCTCGGCAAGACCGCTTGCCAAGCCCACCAGACCCTGCATTTCAGAGGGAATGATGATCTTGGTTGCCTGACCGTCTGCCACCTTTTCCATGGCCTGAATGGACTTGAGCTTGATGACCTGCTCGTTGGGTGCTTTGTCGTTGAGCATACCCAAAGAGTCTGCCAGCGCCTTCTGCACGGTCAAAATTGCCTGTGCTTCACCGTCTGCCTTCAAAATAGCCGCCTGCTTCTGTGCCTCTGCCTGCAAGATCGCTGCCTGCTTTTCTGCGTCGGCACGGAGAATTGCGGATTCCCGCTCACCTTCTGCAATCAAAATGGCAGATTTCTTCTGACCTTCTGCCTGCAAAATTGCCTGACGGCGGTCGCGCTCAGCCTTCATCTGCTTTTCCATGGAGCTCTGAATGTCCTGGGGAGGCAGAATGTTCTTCAACTCCACGCGGTTGACCTTAATGCCCCAGGGGTCGGTTGCCTCGTCCAAAATGGCACGCATTTTGGTGTTGATAATATCACGGGAGGTAAGGGTCTGATCCAGTTCCAGATCGCCAATGATATTACGCAGGGTGGTGGCTGTCAAGGTCTCCATGGCTGCCATGGGATGCTCCACGCCGTAGGTGTACAGCTTGGGGTCGGTAATTTGGAAGTACACGACCGTATCAATCTGCATGGTAACATTATCCTTGGTAATAACCGGCTGGGGCGGATAGTCCAAAACCTGCTCCTTCAGGCTCACCCGGCGGGCGATCCGGTCAATAAGGGGCACTTTAATGTGCAGACCCACAGCCTGCACCTTGTGGAATGCGCCCAGGCGCTCCACCACATAGGCACGGGACTGCTGAACAACGAAAATATTTTTTACGATTAGAATGAAAATGATTGCAATAATGATCAATGCGGGAATCATAATATTTCCTCCTTATTTTGCGTTTACTGTTTCTTCTGCAGGGGTAACGAATACCTTCACACCTTCGATCCGGTCCACCTTCACAACGGTATCAGCGGGAATAGGCTCTCCGGATGTGCTTCTTGCGCTCCACTCCATGCCTCCCAGCTTTACCCGGCCGGTAGACTGGATATTGTCAATGGGTGTGAGTACTTTTCCCACTGTACCGACCACGGCATCGATGTTGGTTTTTTCCACCTTAGCGTTAAAATGCTTCTTCACCAAAGGACGGAATGCCGCCAGAAGTGCGCCGGAAATTGCAATAAAAATCACTATCTCCAACCACAAGGGCGCATCACAAAATGCCGCGACCATTGCCGCCAGCGCACCGGCACAAAACCATGCAGACACTACAGCAACAGTATTTGCCTCCACCAGCAGGAATATCAGCGCCAGTGCAAACCAGATCATTGCTTCCTGATTCATGGAAAACGACCTCCTTCCATCGTCCTTAATAATATGGTAGCAGAATTTTTCTTAGAAATCAACTGAGAATTGAAATTTGAAAATTATAAAAACGGATTGCCATGCCTGCTGTCGCAGGCTCATAATGACGCGGAGTTGAATGGTAGATTGCCACAACCAGTGTGCGGACTGGTTTGGCCATGACGTGGTGTTTAGAAGGCGGATTGCCACGGGCGGCAAAGCCGCCTTCGCAATGACGCGGAAGGTCGAGGGCGCTGCTAATTTTCGATTTTCAATTAAAAAACTATTGCGAAGTGGGAAATTGTGATGTATAATTTAGATGTAAAAATATGGACAAAACAGAAGTTTGGAGGAAGTTATTATGTTCAATGCTATGATTGAAACCTTGAAGGCAAATCCCCGGAAGATCGTCTTTACTGAAGGCCACGATGCCAGAATTCTGGAGGCAACTGCACGCCTGAATGAGGGCGGTTTTCTGACCCCCATTCTCATTGGCAATGTGGACGAGGTTAAGGCAAATGCTGCAAAGGGCGGCTTCAATATCGAGGGCGTAGAGATCATCGATCCTGCTACATACGCCGGTATGGACGACATGGTTGCCAAGATGGTGGAGCTGCGTAAGGGCAAGATGTCCCCTGAGGATTGCAAGGCTGCTCTGAGTAAGGGTAACTACTTCGGCACTATGCTGGTGAAGATGGGCTATGCCGACTCCCTGCTGGGCGGCGCTACCTACTCCACCGCAGATACCGTCCGTCCCGCTCTGCAGCTGGTTAAGACCAAGAAGGGCGCACATCTGGTTTCTTCCTGCTTCATTATGGTTCGCGGCGAAGAAAAGCTGGCAATGGGCGACTGCGCTATCAATCTGGGCTATGAAGACCGTTTGGACAAGGACGGCAATGTGGTTCTGACTGCTGCACAGCAGCTGGCTGAGGTTGCCATTGAAACTGCCAACACTGCAAAGGTATTCGGCATTGAGCCCAAGGTTGCAATGCTCAGCTTCTCCACCAACGGCTCCGGCAAGGGCGGCACAGTAAAACTGAGTAACGAAGCTACCAAGGTTGCTAAGGAAATGGCTCCCGATTTGCTCATCGACGGCGAAATGCAGTTTGACGCTGCGGTTGCACCCGAGGTCGGTCAGTTGAAGTTCCCCGGCTCTCCCGTGGCAGGCTATGCCAACACCTTCATTTTCCCCACCATCGAGGCCGGTAACATCGGCTACAAGATCGCACAGCGTCTGGGTGGCTTTGAGGCTTACGGCCCCATTCTGCAGGGCTTGGCTGCTCCCATCAACGACCTGTCCCGCGGCTGCAACGCCGACGAGGTCTACAAGATGGCCATCATCACCGCTGCAATGGTGTAATTTCCCAACATAACGCAATCAAGGGTGCCGTGCAAAGCGCACCCTTATTTTCGCCCCATAAACGGGGTAATAAATTGTAGTTTGAAGCGCCGTGGGCGCAGTTGACAATTGACAATTGACAGTGGACAGTTGCGGTATTGCCTTCGGCAATG
>JAZRNS010000027.1:0-7211 GCA_045648245.1 Faecousia sp.
CGTCAAGACAAGCAACTGGCACTCGTCGGCGTACAGGTGGTACGGTAGAGTGCCAGTTGCGCAGTAAGTCAAAATGCCTTGCGTAGCAAGCTTTTTTACCCCTCATCCGTCAAAAATCAAAGATTTTTGCCACCTTCCCCCACAAGGGGAAGGCTCTGTTCAAAAAACCTTTTGCTTAACCTGCATTTTGACGGTTGGCGGCTTTTTTGACACGCTGAAGCGGTGCAGGGTATCCCTGCACCGCTTATAATTATTCGTTGTCCTTTGCCTCGTCGATGATCTTTTGCTGATTTGCCTTGGGGACTTCCTCATAACGCTCAAAGGCCATTGTGAAGGAGCCTCTTGCCTGCGTCATCGCACGCAGATCAATTGCATAGCTACTCATTTCAGCCATAGGTACTTCTGCTTCCACAACTGTGTTGCCTTCGCTGTCGGGGTTCATACCCATGACGCGACCACGGCGCTTGTTCAAATCACCGATCACATCGCCCATGTAGACATCCGGCACAGTAACCTGCAGGTTCATTACAGGCTCTAGAATGGTAGGTGCAGCATTGGGCATTGCTTCCTTGAAGGACAGGATCGCAGCCAGCTTAAATGCCATTTCGTTGGAGTCAACAGGGTGGTAAGAGCCATCATACAGGGTAGCCTTCAGGCCGACCATGGGATAGCCTGCCAGCGGACCCTTCTGAACAGCTTCCTGTAGACCCTTTTCAACTGCGGGGTTAAAGTTCTTGGGAACTGCGCCACCCACAACAGCTACATCAAAGATCAACTCATCCTGCTCCTCCTGAGGCTCAAAACGGACCCAAACATCACCGAACTGACCGGAACCGCCGGTCTGCTTCTTATGACGACCGTGTGCTTCCACCTTTTTCTTGATCTTCTCGCGGTATGCAATTTTTGCCGGAGACAGAACTGCATCCACGCCAAAGCGGGACTTCAGCTTGGAAACCAGCACATCCAGATGCTGATCGCCTGCGCCGGAGAGAACCAGCTGGCGGGTTTCTGCATTGTTTACTAAAGTGAAGGAAGGATCTTCTTCGTTCAGGCGGTTCAGACCTGTACCTACCTTCTCTTCCTGACCCTTTGTCTTGGGTGCGATTGCCATGGAGTAGCAAGGCTCAGCATAAGGAATACCCTTCAGGGAAACAACCTTACGGGGATCACACAGGGTGTCGCCGGTCTTAACCTTGTCCATCTTGCCGATGGCGCCAATATCGCCGCAGGTCAGATGCTTGACTTCTGTTGCCTTCTTGCCGCACATTGCGTACAGACGGCCCAGCTTTTCGGTCTCACCGGTACGGGCGTTGACCAAGGTGGTGTCTGAGGTGATATCACCGGACAGAACCTTCACATAGGAATACTTGCCATACTGGTCGGAAACAGTCTTCCAAACGAAAGCAGAAGGAACGCCACCGGGAGAAACAACAAATTCCTCGGTAGTACCGTCAGCCAAGGTCGCCTTGTGGTAGTTGCCTTCCACAGGGTTGGGCAGCAGGTCAATGATATGATCCATGAGCATCAGGCTACCCAGGCAGTTCACGCCGGAACCGCACAAAACCGGGAACAAGGTCCGGTCCAGAACGCCCTTATGCATACCCTTGATCATTTCAGCATATGTAAAGTCTTCACCGCCGAAGAACTTATCCATAAACTCTTCGCTGGTTTCTGCAACAGATTCCTTCAAAGCATCGTTAAACTCGGTAATAACTGCTTCCTTTCCTTCAGGAACTTCGATCTCAACACGCTTCAGGTTCTGCATCTCGTATGCGCGCTTATTGAGCACATCGATAATGCCGGTAACCTTACGGTTCTCGTCCCAAATCGGAACAACAACAGGAGCAACCTTATTGCCATACTTCTCACGCAAGGCATTAAAGGTAGCATTATAATCGGAGTTTTCTTCGTCCACCTTGGAGATATAGAAGAAGCAGGGCATATTGCGCTCCTGGCAGTACTTCCATGCCTTCTCGACGCCAACGGTAACGCCGTCCTTGGCAGAGCACACAATGATCGCTGCGTCAGCTGCACGAAGCGCTTCCATAGCTGCACCGGAGAAATCAAAACCGCCGGGGGTATCCAAGAGATTAATCTTATTATTATGGTATTCCAAAGGAACGACCGCTGTGGAAATAGAGATATTCCGACGGATCTCCTCGGGGTCATAATCGCATACAGTATTGCCGTCTGCATTCTTGCCGATCCGGTCAATGGCACCAGTCATATAAAGCAGGCTTTCTGACAGGGCAGTCTTGCCGCTGCCGCTATGGCCCAGCAGACAAATGTTGCGAATTGCGTTTGCAGTGTACATGGTTTTCAATCTCCTTTCGGGAAGGCGTACCTTCCACCTTTGCAGTGAGGGAGCAGAAAGCTCCGCAATAAGGACATTATACACGAAGCCGCTTAGAATTTCAATGCTTTTTTTGTGAAAACTACAAACAAACAGGGCTGGTTTTCTCATTTTGGCGCAAAAAATTTAAATTTAACCAAAAAATACCACGAAACACTCGTCTTTTAGTCAGAAACAGTTGTTTATCTGCGCAAAACATTTTTAGCGCGCTACCAATGTAGCGCGCTAAAAAGCTTAAATTTGTCTTGTCCACTCTGTAATGAGCAATCCTGGAATCAGCCAAACCAGCTGATACAGGAATAGATTTGCCGGTGTCAGCAATTCCAGTGCACCCAAAGCGGTGAGCACTCCCATCATTGCAATACCCAGGATACCGCCGATCATATGGATCACCGTACCCAGTACGCTGGCTGTATGCAATGCTCTTGCACCGGTAACGCCATAGGCAAAAGCAGGCAAGCCCTCGGTTGTTACAAGGAGCAGAGCCTTGCTGTCCTCCGGTAATTCCTTTGTGCGCATTTCTGTACGGCTGGCCACATCCGGAAAACGAACCTTGTGGGATTTTACACCGAATCGGCTTTTCAGAAATCCATCGCTCAGGTTAAAATCATTGTTCACAACAATGGGAGCCAGTCCCCTGTAGGCACACAAGGTACCCAATCCCGCAGCGGCATTTTTGGATTTTTCATAGGTGATAGCAAATAAACCGCAAAGCTCGCCGCTTACTGCCACACATACCGCCTGATGGACACGGATTCCCTCCGGTACTTCTACGCCCATATCCTTCAGGAACGGCAGCGAACCCACCAGCACCACTTCGCCTTGCACTACGCCACCGATGCCCCCATGGTAGGCGCACAACTCGCTTGCATCATAGTGCCGTCCATTCCGGCTGTCCAGCACCTGCTGGAACATGGGCGCCAGGCCGCCGCCGTCCGCAGTGATGACTGCTGTGCCATATGCAACAATCTCATCCGGATTGCGGCTGCCGTAGAATTTTACACCATTCATGCGCACAGTTCCTGCAGGGAACAGATCCTGATGACGAATGGGAAAAACCGCTTTTCCGCACAGACCCTTTATGCCCTGCCAGCCGCACAGCACTGTGCCCAACGCATGGAGCCGACGCTGCAGCAACGCCATAGGCCTTGACAGTGTAATGAACATGGTCGCAGGCACAGCAGCCAATGTGGTTACTGCCGCCACTTGAATACCTGCCGATACCCCGTGTAAAACACCTGCGGCGATGCCCAGTGCGATACTAACACACAAGCAAATCAGGGCATAAATACCCAGCACCTTTTCCGGTCCGGAGGGCACCTGGTAGGTGTCCATAAAGTCTTCCACCTGACCTTCGCCCCGGAGGAATCCCTTCCGGTTCCCGTCATACGCCGGCACGGCTGCTACTGTGTCTAAATGGTTTGCCTTGCGCATGGTATCCATTTGGCTCATTTCGGTGCTTCTTAAGTGGTAGGTATTCCACAAGGACATGGTCATTTCCAAGCTGAAGGCCGCACAGCAAGGTACCCGCAGCTGCCGCAGGCAAAAAACTGCATCCACGCAGCAAATAAGAAAGGTAAACACCAAAAGGCTATTAAGACTGAATCGTTTTTTGAGGATATCCGTTACGCCGTCAATCAGTTGGAAGGAGCCCAGCAGTGCAGATACAAGCATAGCTAAAAGCTGACCGAATACCATCAACCGCAGGCGATTTTCTTGCACCATACCCATGGCATACATAGCTGTAGAACCGGCGCTGATGAGCACCACCAACAGGCTCAAAAAGATTGCTGCCTGGAGCTTACCAACACCCTTTTCACTCAGCTCATAATAGCGTTTTTCAGGTCCTGCTATGAGCTTACGCTTTAGTTCCCGCAAACGGGACTTGGGATGGAACACGATAGGCTGGGGAGGCACATATTCGCCCATAGGCTGTTCATACTCCGGCTCCCAGCCTTCATCAAATGTTTTTTCCTCTACAGGCTGGAGGGAAACTTCGTCCTCTTCCTCGTTCAGGGGTTCTGCACCCCGAACCACGCCGGTAGGTAATTTCACCTTGGGTACACGAATGGTATCCGCGGTTACCGCTTCCATGCGAATGGTGTCAGAGGTTACAGGTTCCATACGGATGGTATCGGAGGTTGCTCTTGGTTTGTCCCTGTCATCAGCAGCTACGCTCTCAAAGCGGACTGTATCCGAGGTTACACCCTCAACAGCAGATGCGTCAGCTGCCACAGGCTCCATACGAATGGTATCAGAAGTTACCAATGTCTTTTCCTGCTCTGCAGGATCCGGTGATGTTTCCGTTTCTTCCGGCGCAGGCGCATCGGAAAATTCACGCATGATCGCTTCCAGATCTAATTCCTGGAGTTCTTGTTCGCTCATAGGCTTTCCTCCTATTTACTCAAGCGCTGCCGCACGGCTTCATACAGCAAAATAGACGCTGCTGCCGATGCATTGAGTGATGTGATTCTGCCCTTCATTGGGATATGAACTGTTACATCGCAATTTTTCCGCACCAGCTGGCTCATGCCGTCTCCTTCAGAGCCGATTACAATAGCTGCAGGAATGGTCAAGTCCGCCTGATACATAGGGATAGAACCTTCTGCTGCTGTGCCGAAGATCCAAACGCCCTTTTTCTTCAGTTCTTCCATGGCTGCATTAATATTGGTAACCCGTGCTACTTTCATATATTCAACCGCACCGGCAGATGCCTTTGCTACGGTAGCTGTCAGGCTTACGCTGCGGCGCTTGGGAATAATGAGACCGTGAGCACCGGCACATTCAGCACAACGAATGATCGCACCTAAATTATGGGGATCAGACAATTCATCACAAATTACCAGCAATGGCGCTTCTCCCCTGTCGGCTGCTTCCTGAAGTAAATCGTCAATGGAGAAATATTCTCTTGCCGCTACCAGCGCAATCACCCCCTGATGGGCACGGGTAGTGCTCATAGCATCCAGCTTTCTGCGGTCTACCGGCACAACTACCGCACCGGCTTCCTTCGCCTGAGCTGCCAAGCGCTGTAGACCCCTGTCCGTTTCTCCGGAGGCAATAAATACTTTATCAATGTTTCTGCCGCTTCTAATGGCCTCCGTCAGGGCGTTGCGCCCTTCTAACTGGCCTTCATTTTCTTCTACAGGTCTTGCCTGTTCCTGACGGAGATTTCTGCGACGATAGGCTTCTTTCATAAAGTACACTCCTATTTTGTGTGCAATTACACATTTTGCATATACTTTATTGTAGCAGATTTTCTGACAGTTCTCAACTGCTATTTTTATCCGCATAGCCAACTAAGCAGAATTTAACAGAAAATTTACGGGTTGGTTTATATCTTCCGTTGCACAGACCATAAAAATATGATATCATAAGGAAAATCTTCACAAGGAGTATTATAATGGAGAACAATCAGAATCAAAACAATTCTTCTCCCAATGATGGAAAGCGACCAAAAAGCTCGATCTGGTTTGCCCTGATCGCAACGGTTGCGGCAATACTGATTATCAGTAGCGTGTACAGCACCATCAAGGGCAATCAATTTACCAAAACTACCTATTCTGATTTCCTGGCAGAAATGGAAGCGGACAATCTTGCAGAGGTAGAATTCAATTACGATCAAGTCCTGTATCTGACCAGAGAGGCTGCTGCTCTGCCTGCAAGTCAGCAAAAAGCATGCATCACCGGACTTCCCGCCGGCGATGTGATGGCGTTGGCTACTGAGCTTGTGGATATGGGTGTTACGGTCAATCAGGTAATTGCAGAAGATAACTCCATGATCATTATGATCCTTTATTATGTGATCATGTTCGCCCTGCTCTTTGTGTTCATGCGCAACATTGCCAAGCGTTTCAGCGGCGATGGCATGATGGGCAGTATTGGTGGAAATAAAGCCAAGGTCTATATGGAAAAACAGACCGGTGTTACCTTTGCAGATGTTGCCGGACAGGACGAAGCCAAAGAATCCCTGCAGGAGATCATTGATTTTCTGCACAATCCAAAGAAGTATACAGATATCGGCGCAAAGCTGCCCAAAGGCGCATTGCTGGTAGGCTCTCCCGGTACGGGCAAAACCCTGCTGGCAAAAGCCGTTGCCGGCGAAGCCAATGTCCCCTTCTTCTCCATTTCCGGCTCTGATTTTGTGGAGATGTTCGTAGGTGTTGGTGCAAGCCGTGTTCGAAGCCTGTTCCAGCAGGCCGCCAAGGTTGCCCCATGTATTATTTTCATTGACGAGATCGACGCTGTTGGTCGATCCAGAGATAACCGGTTCGGCAGCAACTCCGGGCATGAGCAGACACTCAACCAGCTTCTGGGCGAAATTGATGGTTTTGATTCCTCCAAGGGTATTGTGTGCTTGGCTGCCACTAACCGTCCTGAGATTTTGGACAAGGCGCTACTGCGACCCGGTCGGTTTGACCGCCGGATCATTGTGGACCGCCCCAACCTCCAAGGCCGTTTGGACACTCTGAAGGTGCACACAAAGAAAATCAAGCTTTCTGACGATGTGGATCTGCGAAAGATAGCACAGGCAACTGCCGGTGCAGTGGGTGCAGATCTGGCAAACCTTGTAAACGAAGCGGCATTGCGGGCTGTCCGCCATGGTCGCAAAACCGTCAATCAGGAAGACCTGATGGTCTCCTTTGAGGTTGTGATTGCAGGCACAGAAAAGAAGAACACCGTACTGACTGACACAGAAAAACGGCTGGTCGCCTATCACGAAGTGGGTCATGCCTTGATCGCTGCGTTGGAGAAGAATGCACAGCCTGTTTCCAAAATCACCATTGTCCCTCACACCTCCGGTGCACTGGGCTACACCATGCAAATGCCTGAGGAAGAAAAGTATCTGCAAACTGCCGAT
>JAZRNS010000028.1:0-4888 GCA_045648245.1 Faecousia sp.
TTATGGAATTTATTACACATTCTGCCCAACAGACGGAACAGCTGGGGCAGGCCTTAGGTAAAGTGCTGACCGCCGGCACGGTGTTGGCATACCGGGGTGATTTAGGCGCTGGTAAAACTGCCTTCACCCGAGGTCTTGCCAAAGGCTTGGGCGCAACAGATCCGGTACCCAGCCCCACCTATACCATTGTCAATGAATATCTGTCCGGACGGCTGCCGCTGTTCCATTTTGATATGTACCGGCTGGGATCGTCTGACGAACTGTGGGATATTGGCTGGGAGGATTATTTGGAGCGGGGCGGCGTGTGCGCTGTAGAGTGGAGCGAAAATGTTGCCGATGCTATGGAAGACGCCATAGATCTTTGTATTGAAAAAATCGGAGAGGATTCTCGCCGGATTACCATTGCAGGAGGGGAGCTATTTGGGGATCTTAGCCTTTGAAACCTCAGCCAAGGCCGCATCAGTGGCTTTGCTGAAAGACGGAAAGCTGCTGGGAGAAAACTATCAGAATACAGGCCTGACCCATAGCCAGACCTTACTGACCATGGCACAGGATCTGATGAAAAACTGCGGCGTTACGCCCAATCAAATCCAGGCGGTAGCGGTGGCGGCAGGACCGGGCAGCTTTACCGGCGTGCGCATTGGCGTAGCGGCGGCAAAGGGGTTTGCCTGGGGGGCGCAGCTGCCTTGCTGCGGTGTGTCCACATTGGAAGCCATGGCGGCGTATTTAGGCGTTTACGATGGCTATGTACTGCCGGTGATGGATGCCAGACGCAATCAGGTATATAATGCTCTATTTGAAGCGGAGGAGGGCAAGCTTAGCCGTTTGTGCAAAGATCGGGCCATTTCCCTGGAAGAACTGGGAGCACAGATAAAAAATCTGAAAAAACCCATTTTTCTTGTTGGAGATGGCAGTATACTGTGCTATAATACCCTTAAGGCGGAAGTGCAGAATTTGGTTCTTCCTCCGGAGCATAACATGCACCAGCGGGCAGCCGGCGTAGCCATCGTTGCAGAAACGATGCTCCAATCGGGGCAAGCCTGTGATGCCGGCTCCCTTACACCCACCTATCTGCGCCTTTCTCAGGCAGAGCGGGAGCGGCTGGAAAAACAAAACAGTCTTTAATGGCGGGAACGCCTGATAACGGATAGAGAAAAAAGGAGATAAAAATATGAGTACTGTTACCGTATTGGATCACCCCCTTATCCAGCATAAGCTGGCAATTCTTCGCAACAAGAGAACAAGCGTTAAGGAGTTCCGAGAGCTGATCAGCGAAGTGGCTGGCCTGATGTGCTACGAGGCTACCCGCAATCTGCCTACAAAAGAGGTGGATGTTCAGACCCCGGTTGCGGTGGCAAAGTGCCGGATGCTGGCAGGTAAGAAGCTGGCAATTATTCCTATTCTTCGTGCAGGTTTGGGCATGGTTGACTCCATGGTTGACATGATCCCCTCTGCAAAGATTGGCCACATTGGTCTGTACCGGGATCCCGAGACCCATATGCCTGTGGAGTACTACTGCAAGCTGCCTGAGGATATTGAAAACCGTCAGGTATTTGTGGTTGACCCCATGCTGGCTACCGGCGGCAGCGCTGTGGCGGCAATCGACTTTTTGAAGAGCCACGGCTGTAAGAACATTATTATGATGAACATCATCGGCTGCCCCGAGGGCGTAAAGGCTGTGCAGGAAGCCCACCCGGATGTGGATCTGTATCTGGCAGCGATGGACGAGAAGCTCAATGAGCATGCCTACATCGTTCCCGGTCTGGGTGATGCCGGCGACCGTATTTTCGGTACAAAGTAAAAACAGGGTTTTAGCCAATGCTATTAAGTTTGCGGTCATTGCGAACCAGCGCGCACTGGGTAGTGGCAATCTCCTTCTTAAGATGGGGATTGCCACGCCAGTTTGAGAACTGGCTCGGAATGACCCTTCTTAACTTAATGGCATTGGTATTTTAGTGCACCCTGTTTTCTGGAATGTCCAATAAAAAGACTATAAAAATAAAAATATATCGAAAATAGTGGTTGAATTTATAACGCTTATGTGCTACGATGTATAAGTGTTAATATGCGTGGAGTACGCCCATCGTCAGATGAAACAGAAAAATACACAGCGGGAATCTAAGGACAATGCCTGCAAAGGAAATTGTGGAAAAGCTGTGGGGCCAGGGCAGTGTGCCGGATAAGATCGTTAAGCATCACAACGCCACCGGAGTCCCCGCTTCACCTGCATTGGCGACACAAAAGAAGGTATTAAAGAGCAGTTGCAGACCTATTTGGATTACGGCATCCATCTGTACGAACTGAAAAAAGTTTGACGAGGTTGCCTACATTGCCAAGGAAGCCGGTCTGCTGGATCTGATTTAAGGAGTTGTTATGCCTCATACCATCGCAGTAGCCGGCAAGGGCGGTGTGGGTAAAACCACCACCTGCGGCATGCTTATCGATTATTTGTGCAAAAACAAGCAAGGCCCGGTTTTAGTAGTGGACGCAGACGCAAACAGCAACCTCAACGAGGTACTGGGTGTGGAAGCGGAGATCACCCTGGGCACGATTCGTGAGGAAATGGCACAGGCAGAGCTGAAAGGCTCTTTGCCTGCGGGCATGACCAAGGCGGATTATGCAGAGTTTAAGTTCAATTCTGCCCTGATCGAAGAGGACGATTTTGATATGATCGTCATGGGCCGCACCCAAGGCAAAGGCTGTTATTGCTTCGTCAACGGCGTATTGAAGACCCAGGTGGACAAGTATGCAAAGAACTATCAGTACGTGGTTATGGACAATGAAGCCGGTCTTGAGCATGTGGCGCGAGGTACCTTGCCCCAGGTTGACACCATGCTACTGATCTCTGACTGTTCCCGTCGGGGCATTCAGGCGGCGGCAAGAGTGGCAGAGATGATCGGAGAAATGGAACTCAAGCCCGGAAAGCTGGGTCTGATCGTCAACCGTGCGCCAAATGGCGTTTTGGACGATGGCGTTCGGCAGGAGATCGAAAAGCATGGCCTTGACCTGCTGGGCGTTCTGCCTCAGGATGAGAGTGTGTACCGTTGCGATTGCGACGGCGAGCCGTCCAGTAAGCTTCCGGAAAATAATCCAGTGAAAGTTGCCCTTAAGGGCATTATGCAGTCCATTGGGCTGTAAATATCAAAAATATTTCAAGGGGGAAATAAACAATGTCTTTTACACCTAAGACACAGGCATATAGCGGCAAGATCAATGCCGTTACTCTGGGCACCGGCGACAATGCAATCGTCATCGGCGGTCAGAATGTGCTGCCTTTCTACACATTCGATGCACCCATTGAGAATGCACCGAAGATCGGCATCGAGGTTTCCGATGCTATGGACGGCTGGGATCTGCCCGGCCTGCAGGACCTGTACGCAGGCTGCACTACTATGGCTGAGCGTGCCAAGAAGGCAGAAGCAGTGGAAGGCGTAGACTTCCTGTGCCTGCACTTCGAGTCTGCCGATCCCAACGGCGAAAACCGTGCTACTTCTGATTGCGTTGCTGACGCAGTTGCAGTAGCAGAAGCTTGCACCAAGCCCATCGTGGTTATCGGCTGCAAGAACATGGAAAAGGATGGCGAGCTGCTGGGCGCGATCGCTGATGCACTGCGTGGCAAGAATATCCTGTGCATGAGCGCAAAGCAGGAAAACTGCAAGACCGTGGGCGCTTCCGTTGCTCTGGCTTCCAGCCAGAAGGTTGGCGCTGAGACTGCTGACGACATCAACCTGGCTAAGCAGCTGAACATCATGCTCAAGAAGGACGCAAATGTGCCTGCTGATGCAATCGTGATGGACATCGGTACTGCAGCAGTTGGCTACGGCTACGAGTATGCTGCATCTACCTTCGACCGCATCCGTCTGGCTGCACTGGCACAGTCTGATGAGGATCTGCAGATGCCTATTTTGGCAGCGGTTTCTCTGGATACTTACTCCGTTAAGGAATCCACCGCTTCCGAAGAGGACGAGCCCGCATGGGGCTGCCGTGAAGAGCGCGCTATCAGCATGGAAGTTTCCACGGCTGCTGCTGACCTGACCGGCGGTGCAGACGCTGTTGTTCTGCGTCATCCTGCAACCATCGCAACCATCAAGAAGTTCATTTCTGAACTTGTCTAATTGAGGAGGTACATACAATGGCTTTGAAAGGTCTTGATATTTTTAAGCTGTCTCCTAAGAAGAACTGTAAGGAGTGCGGCAGCCCCACCTGTATGGCTTTCTGTATGAAGGTGGCACAGGGCGCTGTGGAAATCGACAAGTGCCCCTATTTCTCTGACGAGGCAAAGGCAATGCTCAACGAGCAGACTGCACCTCCCATGAAGGCGCTGTCCGTTGGCGAGCACAAGCTGGGCGGCGAAACCGTTCTGTTCCGTCATGAGAAGACTTTGGTCAACAAGAACCTGTACGCTGTGTCCGTTTGCACCTGCATGGACGATGCAACTGTAGACGCAAAGCTGGCTGATCTGCAGAAGATCGACTACGAGCGTATCGGCGAGCGTATGTATGTGGAATTCGTTCAGGTTGCAAACACCCAGAACGATCCTGCTGTTTACGCTGCCCTTGTTAAGAAGGCAGCCGCTACCGGCCGCGCTCTGGTTCTGGAGTGCTGGGATGTGGAGTGTGCCAAGGCTGCCCTGGCCGTTTGCGGCAAGGATGTCATCCTGGACGGCGCTACCCCTGCCAACTGGGAAGCTATGAACGAGCTGGCTACCGCTAAGGGCGTTGCTCTGGGCGTTTGGGCTGAGAACATCTCCGACCTGTACGACACCGTAAAGGCTCTGGAAGGCAAGGGCAACAAGAACCTGTTTGTGGACGTCACCGGCAAGACCGCTAAGGAGACTCTGGCAAACGCTGTTCTGGTTCGCCGTACCGCTATTAAGGACGGCGACCGT
>JAZRNS010000029.1:0-10804 GCA_045648245.1 Faecousia sp.
AAAAGTGCAAAACACCTCTTTACAAACCTGCCATGTTTTGCTATAATAGCGTGGCTGTAAAGCATGCACCGGTGGCTCAATGGATAGAGCATCGGATTCCGGTTCCGAGGGTTGGGGGTTCGAGTCCCTTCCGGTGTACCAAAAAAGCAGATACCCGTTTGGGTATCTGCTTTTTTGCTACACCGAGGGACTCGAATAATCTAAATGCAACAGTCCGGTGGACTGTTGCCGCCGACGGCTCGACGGAGGCGAACATTTATCTGCTCCCAGTGGGAGCAGATGCAAACGAGTCCCTTCCGGTGTATGCGCAGCCCTGCTGCGCAGTTCGGTATGGTTCTCGATGATGGCGAACCTCTATTTTCTGCCTGCAGCAGAAAATGCAAACGAGGTCCTGTTGCGGTGTCCGGTGTACGCCGCCCTTGGGGTTGTCTGCTTTTTGCTTATACACTTAATAAATTACGGGGGTTTCTTCCTCGGTTTCTGCTTTTTCCGTCATGCCTTTTTCAATGTTGCCACGGATTTTTTCAATGCCGATTATGGACCCAATCACAGTTACCGCAACGAAAATATCATTCCAAATTTGGGATGCATGGAATAAGTGCAACAGCAATGCCACGATCAGCAGTGCAATTAGTCCCACAATACCGAACAGGACACTGCAGAAATATTCACGAATGGCAATCACCAGGGAAATAACGGCGAAATAAGCTAAAACAGCCAGCGGCACAAACCGAAGAATTTTTACCGCCAGGGAAGTGGAGGTGTTATTCCATAGGGACACAATGGAGTTGTAGCCCCATGTGCCGACTGTATCAAAAATGCCGGTTAAATAGGAACTGAGGATCGAGGACATGCCGATAAAGATCACGCAGTAGGGGATCCAAATATACCACTTCACCCGGTCAGCCTTGTCGATGCAAATATGGGCCAAAAAACTTGCGAAGCAGACGGAAATCAGCAATCCGGGGGTAAGGGAGAATCCGGTTTCAAACAGGTTGAGAAAAGATCCAAAGGTGTTGTTTAGCAAAATGTCCCGCAAAGAGTCCTCTAATACGCCTTGCTTCCAGGATGCCAGCAGGGAAATGGCAATAAACAGAACGGAAGCCCCCAACAGAACAAGGCAGCTTAGTCCGCCGAATCGGTCCAGCCGGTTGTCCAGCGACCCCTTTTTATCCACCAGTCGATGGATAAAAGGAACTTTGCACAGCAGAAGTTTAATCTTATTCCAAAGAAAAGCAAGAGGCTTGACCACCCATTCAAAGGCATTACACAAAAACCAGTACAACACGGCAATCAGTTGCAAAAGCGCACCGATCAGCGGCGCACATTTAATCAGAATGTAAATAATAATCGCGCCTACGATAATAAACGGCAAAATCTCCCAAAAGCTCATGGCGATCTTCCTCCTGTGAAATATGTCCCAGTATACCATAATATGACAAATTTCGCAATGGGAAGGCCTTGAAAAGCTTGCCGGACATGGTGTGTTTTTACAACATATGAAAAAAGGAAGGGAGCATTGGGCTAAGGTTGCCAGCGGCTCTGTCTTTACACTGCTTGTTTTTAGAAAAACTGTCTATAATAGTAATGAGAATAGAAGCAAGGAGTGTGTAATGTAAAGTGGTTTGGGTGCTTTTTGGCGTGCTGGCGGCAAGCGGTACGCTGGTTTTAATGCTTGCGTACATTTGCTATCGCAAAGCCTTTTTTGCCCGCAGAAATCCCCGGCTGGATGCCCAGGCGGCAGACCTTCCCAATGACCGAACTTATGCGCCCTATCGGGAGGCCTTTGATTACTGGCTGGAAAAAACCCAAAGGCTCCCCTATGAGGAAATGTGGGTTACTTCCTTTGATGGCTTGACCCTGCGGGGGAAATACTATGAACGAACCCCCGGAGCGCCGATTGAGCTGATGTTCCATGGCTATCGGGGTACGGCAGAGCGGGATTTGGCAGGGTGTATTCAGCGGTGCTTTGCCCTGGGACGCAATGCGTTTATGGTGGACCAGCGGTGCAGCGGAAAAAGTCAAGGCAATGTGATCACCTTCGGTATTTTGGAGCATCGGGACTGTTTGACGTGGGTGGATATGCTCATAAAGCACTTTGGTCCGGATGTGAAAATCGTTCTTGCAGGGATTTCCATGGGCGCGGCAACGGTTTTGATGGCGGCGGGGAAGCCGCTGCCGGGCAATGTGATCGGTGTGCTGGCAGATTGCGGTTACAGCTCCCCAAAAGAGATTATTCAATCCGTAATTAAACAGAAAGGTTTTCCGCCTAAGCTCGCCTATATCTTTGTAAAGCTGGGAGCAAAACTCTTTGGTCATTTCGATTTGGAGGAAACTACCCCTCTTCAGGCCATAAAGGATTGTAAAGTGCCGGTGATCTTTTTTCACGGGCAAACGGATGACTATGTGCCATGCCGTATGTCTCAGGCGGTGTACGATGCCTGCCCGACCCGCAAACGGCTGGTAACAGTTCCGGGCGCAGGACACGGACTTAGCTATCCCGTAGCCCCGGAGACCTACCTGACCGCCTTGCGGGAATTTTTCGATGGCATATAATACAACCATCAATTCTCCCCGTCATTGCGAGGGCGGCTTTGCCGCCCGTGGCAATCCGTTCTCCTGCAATAAAAAGAATACGGTTTGCCACGTCGCTTTCGCATTGCCCGTTTGCGGTGCCCGGCAGAAACAGCGCCTGACGAAGCAGGCTCGTTTCTTGCCGACCGCGGCACACGCTGCGCTTTCGCTCCTCCCGCCACCGGCGGCGCTTAAGCTCGCGTCCCGCAAAGACGTGGAAAGCGCAAAGCGTTCCTAATTGTTCTTTGTCGCATAAAGAAAGGGTCTGTTGCAACATAAAAATCGTGTCGGGGCAAAAGCTCCAACACGATCTAAAAGTAATTCTATTTTTGGTTCTACCCCAACTGTTGACATAGAACCTTTATTTACAGTACTTTTTTGCTTTTCTGCTGGGGTTCGGCGCTGTGTCTAAGAGATAATCGGCAGATACATTGTAATATTTGCATAGTAGAATGAAGTGGCGAAGGGGCATTTCGTTTGCACCACGCTCATAGCGGGCGTACATTGTTTGGGAAGTTCCCAATACTTCTGCAATCTCCTTTTGGGTCAAATCGTTGTCTTCCCGAAGACCGCGCAACTTATCCATATATGTGGACATATAGCTTTCCTCCCAAAACAGTATACCCACAATCTAACACAGTAAAGTTCTTTACTATTGACTTTAGTAAATAAATTTACTAATATAAATACAGAAACTGCTTTGGAGGTGTTTTTGTGGACAGAAGAAACAGACACGCAAAGCTATATGCGTTGGCAGAGGAAGATGAAATTTATTTAATGTGGAAGAAAACCTTTGAATTATGCATGCGAGATTTTCATGACTATGCAGAAGGAATACCCCAAGAGATTAGAAGCATTTTATTTGGCTATGCAGATGCCGGGCGCATGATGATGCAAAAGTTGGTGAATATAGCCTGTGAGAAAATGGAATTCATAGACGAAGAGAATTTGCATAAAGAACAAGCCTGCTGACGAAAATCAGCAGGCTTGTTTCATTACTTATTTTACCAGCAGTTCTGCAATCTGAATGCAGTTGGTAGCAGCGCCCTTACGAACCTGGTCGCCGCAGCACCACAGGCTGATGCCGTTGGGGTCGGTCAGGTCGCGGCGGATACGGCCAACGAACACGATGTCCTGATCGGTGGTATCCAAAGGCATGGGATACTGCTTCTTGGACAGATCGTCAACCAGCTTACAGCCGGGAGCATTTGCGATCACTTCCCGAACCGCTTCAACGGATACGGGCTTGTCGAACTTCACGCTTACAGAAATGGAGTGGCTACGTACCACGGGAACGCGGATACAGGTGCAGGTAACATTCAGCTCCGGCAGATGCATGATCTTGCGGCCCTCGTTCTGCATTTTCATTTCTTCGCTGGTGTAGCCCTCGTAGGACTCACCGCCGATCTGGGGGATCAGGTTGTAAGCGATCTGATAGGGGAAGATCTTAGGCTCGTAGGTTTCGCCCTTAGCCAGCGCTTCCACCTCGCCCATCAGCTCGATAGGACCGCCGGCACCGGCACCGGAAACAGCCTGATAAGTAGAAGCTGTCATAGCCTGAATGGGGGAGAGCTTATTGAGCGCATTCACAGCTGTGATGGTGATAATGGTGGAGCAGTTGGGGTTGGAGATAATGCCGTTGTGCCACTTTACATCCTCGGCATTTACCTCAGGCACGATCAGGGGCACCTTGGGATCCATACGGAATGCAGAGGAGTTGTCAACGAACACAGCGCCAGCCTTAACAATGGCGGGAGCAAACTTTTCAGCAATATCGTTCTCAGCAGCACCCAGAACAATGTCAACGCCCTCAAAAGCTTCCTCACAAGCCAGACCGATGGTTACATCCTCACCCTTAAACTTCAGGGTCTTGCCTGCGCTGCGGGCGCTTGCCAGAGGGACCAGCTTGCCAACAGGGAAGTTGCGCTCCTCCAAAATTTTAATCATTTCCTGTCCTACAGCGCCAGTTGCGCCCAAAATAGCAACAGTATAAAGCTTACTCACGGTTATTACCTCCAAATTATTTAACGAAACTATTGTAAAGCACGCGGATCGCTTCGGAGAAGTCCTTGTTGTCTACGCCGAAGATGATGTTCAGTTCGTCAGGACCCTGGTTGATCATGCGGATATTGATACCTGCCTGACCCAGAGCGGCGAACACCTTACCGGAAGTACCGGGACGGAATGCCATGCGGCGACCAACAGCGGCAACCACAGCGATCTTGTCATGCACTTCCAGGGAATCGGGCTGAACATCCTGCTGGATATCGCCCAGCACGGAATACAGATTGTTGGCAATGGCATCGGTAGCCACAACAACAGAAACATTGTCGATGCCGTTGGGAACATAGTCAACAGAAATGTTGTACTTTTCCATAACGCTCAGCACCTTGCGCAGTGTGCCAACTTCATTACTCAGGCCACGCTTGGACAGAGAAATGATTGTGAAGTCCTTCTTGCCGGTGATGCCGGTAATGAACAGATTGGGGTCGGCATCGGTGTCAAAGGATTCCTGTATCATGGTGCCGGGGTCTTCCGGTGCGTTGGTGTTGCGAATGTTCAAGGGGATGTTCTTCTCCCGAACGGGGAAGATGGTGCCTTCGTGCAGAACCTGTGCGCCGGAATAGCTCAGCTCTCGCAGCTCGTCGTAGGTTACCTCAGGAATGGGCTGGGGATTTTCTACGATACGGGGGTCAGCCATGAGAATGCCGGAAACATCTGTCCAGTTTTCGTAAACATCTGCATCCAAAGCAGCCGCGGCTAAAGCGCCGGTAATGTCGCTGCCACCCCGGGAGAAAGCGCGGATCGCACCGTTGGGCATGGTGCCGTAGAAGCCGGGAATGACAATACCGGTTCCCAAACCAGCCGCCGCCTGTCGCAGAGCTTCATAGGAAGTTTCTTTGTCCACAGAACCGTCCATGTTGAATTTGACCCAATCAGCGGAATCCACAAACTTAAAGCCTAGCAGGGAAGCCATCAGCTTTGCAGAGAAGTACTCACCCCGGCTGACTAAAGCGTCCTGAGAAATGCTCTTGCTAACCAGCTGTTCCTTCAGCTGTGCGAACTCAGTTTCCAGGTCCAGATCCAGACCCAAATCGTCCCGAATCTCCAAATAGCGGGAGGTGATCATCTCAAAAACGGGGGTGCAATCTACACCGTACTGCAGGTGTGCATAGCACAGATACAGCAGATCGGTGAGCTTGTGGTCGTTTTTATCCCGTTTACCGGCAGCAGAAACGACTACTACCCGGCGGGCGTCATCCGCCAGCAAAATATCCCGCACCTTGCGGTACTGACCGGCGTCTGCCATGGAGGAGCCGCCAAATTTTGCAACTTTCAGCATACTTTACCTTCTTTCAGGATTAGTCTTCGCTCACAGGGAGCGCAGCAATAAATGCACTGGGGTTATCCTTCAGCCATGCGTGCATAGCCTTCACGGATACAGGCTTTGTGATCACAGCATCGCCCCAGGCGGTCTGGCGGTTTTCTTCCAGCCAGATATCCTGTGCGCCGCTGACATAGTAGCACAGCATATCTTCGTTTTCAGCGCCGATCTTCTTGCCATAGGGGCTGTAGAAGCCCTTGCCGGCCAAAACATCTGCGCAATCCTGCACCACATTATATGCAGTAGGGTAGCGGCCTGCGCCCTGACCGTAGAAGCTCATGCGGCCGGAAGCGCTGCCAACCAAAGTGATCAGGTTGTAGTTTGCAGGAACAGCAGCCTCGGGCTCACCATGATGGAATAATGTGGGCTGCACATAAGCACTGACAGCACCGTCCTGATTTTTACCGGTAGCGATCAGCTTGCAGGTCAGACCGTGGGCTTTGAAATTCGCCACATCTTCTGCCCGAATGTTCCGGATGCCCGCAGCGGGAACACTTTGAGGATCCAGACTGATGCCAAAACCGATATTGGAGGACAAGATCACCTTGTGCCAGGTGTCGATGCCGTCCACATCGGTGGAGGGGTTTGCCTCTGCATAACCCAGCGCCTGTGCCTGAGAAAGAGCATCAGCGTAGGTAAGACCCAAACGGGTCATAGAATCGAGAATGTAGTTGCAAGTGCCGTTCATAATGCCGCCTACTTTGTGGATGGACTGCACGCGGCGAGCCCGCTCCAGCTCAGACAGCCAGCCGATACCGCCGCCAACGGCTGCGGTGCAGCGGAAGAAAACACCCTTGCTCTGTGCCAGAGGGATCAGATCGTCGTAATAGGTTGCAACCAGTGCTTTGTTAGAGGTTACGATGTTCTTGCCGGCCTCGATCGCAGCACGGACAAATTCATACGCAGGATGCAAACCGCCCATTGCCTCCACAACGGTGTCGATGGAGCTGTCTGTCAGCACATCGTCAAAGTTCTTTGTAACCTGTGCATCGGGCAGGGAAATATCCTCTAAGCACACCACTTTCGCTACCTGCATATCTGTGCGAAGGGTGGTAATATCATAAACACCGCGGCCAACAACGCCGAAGCCCAGCAAACCAATTCGCATGTTATGTACCTCCTGTTTGTGTTTTTGACGAAAACACTTGCTTTTTAATAGGAATGAGTATATCATATAACTGCGAAAAATGCAATAGTGGCAAAAAAACAAGTATTGCATAGAAATAGCAAAAGTTTTGTGCAATTTTCTATGTTTTTATAGGAGGTTCTTATGTTTTATCATTCTACCCGCAGTAAAGGGGCAAAAGTAGACAGTGCACAGGCGGTTCTGTCCGGTTTGGCACCGGATGGCGGACTGTATGTTCCTGCCCGGCTTCCTGCTATCGATTTGGCTGCCTGCTTGCAAGAAGATACTATGGCCATGGCAACCAGAATCATCGGTGCCATGCTGCCGGATATTGACAATATGTCCCGGCTGGTTTCTCAGGCTTATACCGGAAAGTTTCAGACCCGGGAGCTGACACCCACCGTGGATACCGGCAAGTTTACAGTGCTGGAGCTGTTCCGCGGCCCTACCTCTGCATTTAAGGATGTGGCACTTTGTATGCTGCCCCAGCTGCTCACTGCTGCCAAGACCCAAAAGGGTATGCAGGAGGATGTTTTGATTCTGACTGCTACCTCCGGCGATACCGGCAAGGCTGCCCTGGCGGGTTTCCGGGATGTGGAGGGCGTGAAGATCTGCGTGTTCTATCCCCAGGGCGGTGTTTCCAAAGTCCAGCGGGCACAGATGGTAACCCAGGAAGGTAACAATGTGGCGGTTTGCGCTGTGGAAGGCAACTTCGACGATGCCCAGACCGGTGTGAAAAATATCTTCGCCGCAGCCGTTGAGGGCTGTCTGCCCGGCGGTAATTGCAGCCGCCTTTCTACCGCAAACTCTATTAATATTGGCCGTCTTGCACCCCAAATCACTTACTATTTTAAGGCTTATGCAGACCTTTTGAAGTGTGGCAAGATCGCCATGGGCGACAAGGTGAATTTCTGCGTACCCACCGGTAACTTTGGTGATATTTTGGCGGGTTGGCTGGCGAAAAAGCTGGGCCTGCCTGTAGGCATGCTGGTTTGCGCCTCCAATGCCAACAATGTACTTACCGACTTCATCCGAACCGGCACTTATGATCGCCGCCGTACACTCCATAAGACCATTTCTCCCTCTATGGATATTTTGGTCTCCTCCAATTTGGAGCGTCTTTTGTACTTTATGTCCGGTAATAACACCGATTTGGTGGCAGAGCTGATGGGCAAGCTGAACCGGGACGGCATTTATACCGTGCCAGAGGAAATGAAAAGCGCCATCAATCAGGAGTTCTGGGCAGGCTACTGCGACGATGCCAAGGCAAGCGAAACCATCGCCAAGGTGTTCAAGGAGCAAGGCTACCTGTGCGATACCCACACCGCAACCGGCTGGGCAGTGGCAGAGGAGTATGTGGCACAGACCGGCGACAATCGCCCCATGGTAGTGCTGTCTACTGCATCCCCCTACAAGTTCCCGGAGGCAGTGCTATCTGCTTTGGAGGGCAAACAGGATTTGGACGAGTTTGCTATGATGGAACGCCTGCAGGAAACCACCGGCGTTCCCATTCCCGGTAACCTGTGCGGCTTGCAGGAAAAGAAGGAGCTGCACACCGGCGTAATTGCAAAGGATAAAATGCTGGATTTTGTTATGGCATTATAAAAAACAAAGTAGCTGTTTCGGATTGAAACAGCTACTTTTTGTGCTTGAAGGATGGGGTTTGCTCCCGCCGCTTTTTGAATACGCCTAGCCGGAAATGCCGTCAACCTGCCCGTTGTCAGAAAACTGCAAAACCAGCCGGTTTGGCAAACACACGATTTGTGCCCCTGCGTTGCAAAAGCCCCTTGCTATGCAATGTCCGTCCGGACAATCTGCGGCGGTAACGGCTATCTTTCCGTCTTGAATGGTTATGGTATTGGTGCCGTGGGTGCTTTCAATAACCAAGGTTTGATCTACACGAAGAGAAAGATCATATAAGGTTTTCCCCTCAGATATGACCCTGACTGTGCTGGCAGGTATAGCGGGACGAAGAAGCAAAACACAGCTAAGCACACAAACAAGGACGATGACAGATAAGAGGAGGATCCAAAAATTAGTTTTCATAGCCGATCACCTCATATTCACAACCGGACAGCAAAGCACCTTCGGTAGCATAAACCTGGCCGTCTGCAGTTACAAAAACCGCTTCGAAGTCATCACTGCTGCGCCAAAGCTCCGTAGCTTTTTCCAAACCCATTACGAACAGGGAAGTAGACAATGCATCTGCAGTCAGACCGCTTTGGCAGATCACAGTAACCGACATCAGGCCGGATTCGGCAGGACAGCCTGTTGCCGGGTCGATAATATGGTGGTATCGTTTGCCGTTTTCTTCGAAATAACGCTGGTAGTCGCCGGAGGTAACGATGGATGCAGTACCGGTTACGGACAAAACACCAATATAATCGCCGCCCCGGGGATCTTGAATGCCGATCTGCCAGGGAGAGCCGTCAGCTTTTTGCCCATAGGTTTGAATATTGCCACCCAGATTCAAGATAGCACACTGTATATCCAAAGTGTCTAAAAGGGAAACGCAGACATCGCCCACATGCCCCTTTATGGCGGCACCGAAATCCCAAACCGTTTCCCCTAAAGCCTTTTCGATTTGGTCTTTGCCGGGGACTTGATAGGACTTGGTGGAAAACCCCCAAAGGGCGCTGACTGCGCCTAAGGTAGGGTCGAAAGCACCGCCGGTGCGCTGGGAGAGCGCATTTATTTGCTCCAGCAGCGGCTCGTCAGAAGAACCGCCGCGGTTAAGCCGGGCGGGAATAGAATCTTCTATGTGTACGGACCACTTGTTTTCCAAAGCTTGTATCAGCGCAGGAATTTCTTCTATGGCATGCTCTGCGTCCTTGCCCCAAACCTGAAGCTCCATAACCGTGTCCATGGCAAACAGGTTTTTTGCGGCAGGAGAAGCACAGCCCCAAAGGGGGAGCAGAAGGGCACAAATGAGGAAAAAACAGAAAAATCGTTTCATGGTTTGCTCCAATAATGGTTTCATGGGGACAGTATAGCAAAAATAAGCTGAAAAGGCAACAAAAAGGTTAAAAAAGTGCTTGACTTTTTCAGGAAGCTTTGCTAAAATGGACCAGCCGCATTGAATGGGCTTAAGTGGTGAGCGCAGTTCACCCGCCTTAAAAGCGAGACTACACAATATAAAGTAGGTGAAAAAATGAAAGCAGTTATCGTTACTGGTGGCAAGCAGTACACCGTCAGCGAGGGTGATGTTCTGTACATCGAGAAGCTGGAGGCTGAGGCAGAAGCTACCGTAAAGTTCGACCAGGTTCTGGCTGTGCTGGACGGCGAAAACTCCAAGATCGGCGCTCCTGTTGTGGAGGGTGCTTCCGTGGAGGCTAAGGTTGTCAAGAATGGCAAGGGCAAGAAGATTACCGTCTTCAAGTACAAGCCCAAGAAGAACGAGAAGAAGAAGATGGGCCATCGTCAGCCCTACACCAAGGTCGAGATCACCAAGATCGCTCTGTAAGCTATGACCAGATGTGAATTTTTCACCGAGGGCGAGAGAATCACCGGATTCTCTGTCTCCGGTCACAGCGGTTACGCCGAGGCTGGTGCGGATATCGTCTGCGCCGCTGTTTCCGCTGTTGTTACCATGGCCGAAGCCACCATCAATGATGTGTGCGGCGCAAAGGCCAAGGTTCGGGTCAAAGACGAGCAGGCTCGCATTACTCTGACCCTCCCCGCAAGCTGTGATGAAGAGGAAACTGTCCAGGCGGTGCTCG
>JAZRNS010000030.1:0-2050 GCA_045648245.1 Faecousia sp.
CTGTGTCCTCATGCGTGTGAAGCATGCGCTCTAACCAGCTGAGCTATGCCTCCGTGGAACATGCTAGATTATAGCAGGTATTGACCTGTTTGTCAATAGAAAAAATCTTGACAATTGCGTAAATTGTACTTGCTATTTTGAAATTTATGTTGTATAATACCCAAGCACCTGCCGGTGTGATGGAATTGGTAGACGTAGTGGACTCAAAATCCACCGATGGCGACATCGTGCCGGTTCGAGTCCGGCCACCGGCACCAAAAAAGCAGATACCCATTTGGGTATCTGCTTTTTTGCTATGCCGTCGGACTCGAAGGTTCTATAATAAATGTTGGGATCGGGCTTAATGAGCCTGACCCCAACATTTATTATAGAACCCTTAAAAATCAAAATCCAAACCTACATAGTGCATTTTCTGCTGATAAGCATCCAGTTTCTTAGAAGAACGCAAATCGAGATTGTCCTTACAGGCTTTAATGTTTTTGCGGCGGAATAAGAGAGCGGAGATCCAGCGTACCGGCCATAGGAGTGGTAGCAACCAAGGTGCTTTTTTTAATATGGGATAGCGGTTTTTAATGGCCTTTACCGGGGGGAATAAGGTGTAGAAAATATAATGCAATTTGTTTTTTGTTCGGGAGTGAACAGTTTTCTCGTCCTTAATGGCTTCTGCAATATTATAGTTTTCTCTGCTACCCCAACAGCCACTGTTCCAAATGTAATTTGTCATATATGCGCTGATGTCGTCTCCGGCAGACCCGTCAAACCAGGTGGCAAGCATATTTTGCGTGTTGTTATAAAAATCGGTTAGCTTCAGCTTGCTAAGCTCATGCAATAGATAATTCTTATCCATTTGGGGGAATGCTTTTTGATAGACCCAAAGGTCGACCGGTTGGCGTAAACCAACACCACTTGCCCGATAATGCTTTGCAAAGTGTACAAGCATAAAGATGTAGTGGTCCTCGCAACGGTAGGTGTAACGGGAGCCAGTATCAGTAACAGATTTTGACCATCCGTCGCCATAGTAACGGTTATAGTCCATGTTGCGCAACGACATCAGCATACTATGAAGCTCTAAGTGCAGGAAAGGATGGTGCCAATGAAGCTCATGTCCGGTTACTTTGCCTTCCTGAAAACCTAATTGCAGCATAAGTGGCTTGATTTTGTCGTATTGTTCTACGCGGATCAGAATATCTGCATCGCCCATTACGCGCATTCCCGGTTGTGGGTACAGAGATTTTAAAATTGTGCCCTTTAAGGGCAGATAGTCAATCTGATTTTCATCGAAAGCATCAAACAGCTTGTTTAACATCTGCATTTGCCGCTGGCTGCGGATAATATCGGCGTAATAAACTTTAAACAGCTCCTGCATAGCTGGGACATTTTTGTCAATGCCGCATTTTACAGCGCCCTCATAGGCAAGCCCCACGATCTTGTGCTTTTTGATCATATCTGCAGCAGCATCAATAGAAAATCCTTCCGGCAAATTGCAAGGAGCTCCTGTTAAAGCAGCTTTAATAAGATTTAAGGTGCCTTTTTGCAATGCATCCATTTTTTAATCTCCTTATATTTTGCTTCTTACATCATAACACAAAGTAATTGCGTTTTCAATATAAATGGTGGATTTTTACTGGAAAAGAACAGGAAAAAGGGGGCTTTAGGGTATTGCTTTTTCAAGGATATTCGTGTAGAATGAACATAGTTTCTGTATGAATGGAATGCAGGAGGAAGGGAATATGGAAAACAAGAAAATACGATACATAATTGTGATTGCCGTAGCAGCCGTTGTGCTGGCTGCGTTGCTGATTTTCGCATTTTCGATTCGCAACAACAGAGGAAACAACGGTGGTACCCCTACAGAGAGTCAGACAGATACGTCTGTGCAAACGGAAGCCTCTGAACAAGATACAACTACCCAACCTGACGGAACACAGGACACCACAGGCACAACAGAAGCCGTAGAGGAAACAACCGGCAGCACAGAGGGAGCGGGTAGCTCCGGTGGAAACGGCGGTTCTACAGGCGGCACAAAGCCTAACAATAACAAATCTAATGC
>JAZRNS010000031.1:0-4606 GCA_045648245.1 Faecousia sp.
CCAACCAGCAGAACCTTGTGCAGATCGGAGGGCTTCAGACCTGCGTCGCTCATTGCCTGACGGACAGGCTTCATGGTGCGCTCAACCAGGTCAGCAGTCAGCTCGTCGAACTTTGCACGGGACAAAGACACATCCAGGTGCTTAGGACCGGTAGCGTCTGCAGTGATATAAGGCAGGTTGATAACGGTAGTAGTCATGCCGGACAGCTCGATCTTTGCCTTTTCTGCAGCTTCCTTCAGGCGCTGCATAGCAACCTTATCGTTTGTCAGGTCGATGCCCTCTGCCTTCTTGAACTCAGCAACCAGATAATTCATAACTCGCTCGTCGAAGTCATCGCCGCCCAGACGGGTATCGCCTGCAGTAGCCAAAACCTCTACAATGCCGTCGCCAATTTCCAGAATAGAAACGTCGAAGGTACCGCCGCCCAGGTCATAGACCATGATCTTCTGCTCATTTTCCTTATCCAGGCCATAAGCCAGTGCAGCAGCAGTAGGCTCGTTGATAATACGCTTAACTTCCAAGCCTGCGATCTTACCTGCGTCCTTAGTTGCCTGACGCTGTGCGTCGGAGAAGTATGCAGGAACGGTGATAACCGCCTCGGTAACACTCTGACCCAGATAAGCTTCTGCATCTGCCTTCAGCTTCTGCAGAACCATAGCGCTGATCTCCTGAGGGGTGTAGCCCTTGCCGTCGATGTTTACCTTGTAGTTTTCACCCATGTGGCGCTTGATGGAAGCAACGGTGCGGTCAGCATTGGTAACCGCCTGACGCTTTGCTACCTGGCCTACCATGCGCTCGCCGGTCTTGGAAAATGCCACCACAGAGGGGGTGGTGCGTGCGCCTTCTGCGTTGGCGATCACAACCGGTTCGCCGCCTTCCAGAACTGCTACGCAGGAATTGGTTGTACCCAAGTCAATACCGATAATCTTACCCATAATAATTTCCTCCTAATTTTATGAAATATTGTATACTTGTTAAGGTTCCGTGGAGATTGCCACACCAGTCTGCGGACTGGTTCGCAATGACACGGTTATTTAGTTGGCCACTTGGACCATTGCAAAACGAACGATTTTATCGCCCATTTTAAAGCCTTTTTGGAATACTTGTGTGATGGTGTTTTCTTCCACGCCCTCTTCTTCTGTATGCATGACGGCGTTGTGCAGATTGGGATCAAACACATCGCCGGTGTTTCCGTAGATCTCCACGCCCATACCTTCTAAAATACCTACCAGCTGGGTCATGGTCATTTCTACGCCCTTTTTGTAAGCGGCGTCCTGGGTTTCCTGATTGAGCGCCCGCTCCAAATTGTCGTAGACCGGCAGAAGCTTTTCAATGGCATCAGCTTTGCCGTTTCCATAGGATTGCTCCTTTTCCTTCAATGTGCGCTTGCGGAAGTTGTCGTAATCTGCAGCCAAGCGCAAATAAGAGTCGTTCGCTTCGTTATACTTTTCTTCCCAGGGATCTACCTCCAAGGCAGCTTCTTGTGCCACTTCCGGGGTAGCTTCCTCTGCTACGGTTTCCTCTACAGGCAACTGCTGTTCTTCTTTTTTCTTCGCCACGCCTTAATCCTCCTTGGCTTCGGGCAGCTGGGACTGCTCCGGCTTTGCAAACATTTTGGAAAGGCTCTCGGCAAAGTAAGAAAGTCTTGCCGTTACCTTTGCATAGTCCATTCTGGTAGGACCAACCACACCGATCATGCCCTGCATGCCATCACCAATATCAAACTTGGTCATAACCACAGAAGTATCCTTCAGCTCCTGCGCCACATTTTCAGGACCCACCAGCACCTGTGTACCGCTGGCATTTTGCATCACGGCAGGTAAATTGATCAGCGCTTCCTCGTCCAGCGAGGACAGCAGCCGCTGTGCCTTATCCACATCCCGGTACTCCGGCTGCCCCAGCAGCCGTATCTGTCCGGCAACTGCCATATTGGTGCTTCCCTGTCGGCTCAGCGCCTCCGTGGTAAACTCCATAATCACCGGCACAAGGCTGGCCGCCGCTCCGGCAGAGCTCATGACCCGCTCTAAAAGCTCCGGTGTAAATTCCTCTGCGGAAAGCCCCGCCATGGTGGCGTTGAGCACCGCAGACAAGATCTTCAGATCTGCTTCTATTACATTCAGGGGCAGCTTAATGAGCTTGTTGAGAACCTGCTCATTGCTGAGCATCACAACCAAAATCACACTGCCCTGTCCTGCCAGCAACAATTCAAAATGCTTCACCGTTGCACCTGCATAACGGGATGCGACGGAAATAGCCGGCAAGTCTGTGGCCTGAGAAACCAGCTTGGCAACCTTTTCCACCATTTTGTCTACCCGCTGCATTTTTTCTTCAATGGCAGCGTTGATAGACATTGTCTCGTCCATACTAAGACGGTAGTCTGCCATCAGCTCGTCAACATACAGCCGGTAGCCGGCGGCAGAGGGAATACGACCTGCACTGGTGTGGGGCTGCTCCAGGTAACCCATCGCTGTCAGGTCTGCCATCTCGTTTCGAATGGTAGCAGAAGAATACTGAATATCCGGCAGCTCTGTAATCGCCTTCGAGCCCACAGGCTCAGCGGTGCGAATATACAAATCTACAACGGAGCGCAGCACTTTCTTTTTCCGTTCTGTCAGTTCCATAGGCTACCTCCTCTCAGCTTAGCACTCAAGCTCCTTGAGTGCTAAGCACACTATAACAGAGAGTGCTAAAAAAGTCAAGGGGTGGTTTTTGAATTATTTTTTAACTTTTAAAAATTTTTATTCTCTTTGCTTTTCAACAGGGTTGTGGTATAATAAATTTATAATGTATAAAGGAGGGTCTCCCATGATACGCAGATTCCTATGTATCCTGATTTTTGCAGCAATGCTGTTATGTCTTCCCCTTTTTCCCCATGCACACGCTGCAGATCAATCCGCGCTTTTAGAGCTTATGACCCGTAGCTGTCTGTATAATGAGCGGGTAGACCTTTCTGGATTTAATCTCAATGAGGATTCTCTGGATGCTGCCTTCTGCACTTTGCAGTACAGCGGCGCAATTCCCTGGTATGTAAACAGCTATCAGTACACCCATTCGCCAAAGGGTACGATCCTCACCTTCTCCCCCCTTGGCTACGATAAGGCAGAATATGACTACGGACTTTATGAAAAGGCGGTTGCCGAGCTTTTAAATGAAGCAGTATATGATGGCATGAGCCAATACCAAATAGCCCTGTCCGTTCACGATACCATCATAGCCAATGCCATTTATGACGAATCTCTGGAAAAGAACACAAACTATGATATTTTGGTAAACGGCACAGCGGTGTGCGCCGGCTATGCCATGGCATATTTGGATATTATGACCCGGCTTGGTATGGAATGTCGCATGGTCATTAGCGAGGAAATGAACCACGGCTGGAATTTGGTGAAGATCGACGGCAGCTGGTATCATGTGGACCTGACCTGGGACGATCCCTCTCCTGACAGCTACGGTCTTGTAATGCACGATCATTTCCTTTTGACAGACGAGCAGATACGCAACAAGGAGCATTACGGCTGGGACACCGACATCACCTGCACCGACACCCGCTTTACAGATGCTTTTTGGCGGGGTGTTGACAGCCGTATTATTTACACTGGCGCAAATCACTGCTTTATTCGCAATGAAAAGGATTGGAGCAGCTACATTGTTTCTCAGGAAGAAAGCTCCGGCAGTCAGACCACCTTGCACACCATGCGCCCCCAATACATAAATATCGGCGACGGCAGTTTTGCCTACGAACACAACGGACTTTCCTACTGGAACGGCAGACTTTGGTTTTCCAGCATGAATGCGGTGTATTCCATGCTGCCTGACGGATCGGATATGCAGACCGTATACCGCTATGACACCGGTGCAAACAAGCGCTATATTTACGGCAGTCATGTAGAGGACAGCACCTTGTATCTAACCCTGTCTGACAAGGACTTCAACTGCATTTCCGATACTGTATCTCTGGCGGTAACGGCCAATCACGAACACAGCTATACCAGCCAGACCCTGGAAGCCACCTGTACAGAAGACGGCGGCACTTACTACACCTGTATTTGCGGCGTTCACTATGAAACCGACGTTACAGCGGCAACAGGACATACTTATGAATCCCAAGTGCAAACCCCTGCCACCTGCAATCAGGAGGGCACCATGGAATATATTTGTACGGTTTGCGACCACAGCTACACAGAACCCTATCTGGATCCGGAAGTCCACGATTATACCTCGGAGGTATCCTATCCGGCGACCCTGTTCCGGGGCGGCGCAAATTGCCTGACCTGTATTCACTGCGGCAGCACCACCTATGAACCTATCGACTCCCTGACCTTGGTGCAATGGGTACAGCAAGAGCCGGGTGAAGCTGCCGGTGTCAGCGGAACTGTGATTGGCTTTATCCTGTTGCGCTCAGCAATGCGCATGGGCAAAAAAAGAAAAGAAAAACAAAAAGAACAGTGAGGAAACCCTCACTGTTCTCAGTCTGTCGAAAAACTTGTTTTTTGACAGACTGACAGAGGTCAAAGGAGCCGTCAAGACAAGCAACTGGCACTCGTCGGCGTACAGGTGGTACGGTAGAGTGCCAGTTGCGCAGTAAGTCAAAATGCCTTGCGTAGCA